>JABAAS010000004.1:6059-25057 GCA_014238625.1 Alphaproteobacteria bacterium
ACGCGAAGACCGCACAGAGCTAGCTAGCCAAAAAGCAGAAAAAGCTAGAGAAAACAACGAAAAGCAGGCAGCTCGAGAAGGTGCCGATAGCTAGGAACACACAAGCATCGCAAAAAAACGGTAATAGGACTTTGGCAAAAACACTCTTCGACAAAATATGGCACAGCCATGTCATCGAAAATCATCCCGATGGCGGAGCGTTGCTATACATCGATAGGCATCTCGTGCACGAGGTCACATCTCCGCAGGCATTCGAAGGCTTGCGGAAAGCCAAACGCAACGTGCGCAGACCAGAAACAACCCTCGCCGTGGTCGACCATAATGTACCAACCTTGAACCGCGAAAACGGAATCGAGGGAGTGAAAAATATCGACAGCCGCATACAAATCGAAACCCTAGAGAAAAACTGCCGAGACTTTAAACTTAATCTCTTCTCGCTAGACGATCATAGGCAGGGAATCGTACATGTAATAGGACCAGAGCAAGGATTAACTCAACCAGGAATGACCATCGTTTGCGGCGATTCTCATACCGCAACGCATGGTGCATTCGGCGCGCTCGCTTTCGGGATAGGAACCTCCGAAGTCGAGCATGTGCTCGCAACCCAGACACTGCGAGTTGGGCGCCTCGCTAACATGCGTATAAAAATCTCAGGTGAATTGCCACTCGGGGTAAGCGCAAAAGACCTGATCTTAGCAGTTATCGGAAAAATCGGAACCGCCGGCGCAACAGGGCATGTCATCGAATATGCCGGCGATGCAATTCGTAATCTCAATATGGAGGCTCGCATGACAATATGCAATATGTCCATCGAGGCTGGAGCGCGAGCCGGCCTAATCGAGCCAGACCAAACAACCTTCGATTATTTGAAAGGAAGACCTCGAGCACCAAGCGGCGAAATGTGGGAGAAAGCATGCAGCTACTGGCGGACGCTCGCATCCGACGAAAATGCAGGCTACGAACGCGAGGAAACTCTCAACACTAACGAAATCGCGCCACAGGTGACTTGGGGAACAAGCCCAGAACATGTCGTGCCAATAACCGAAAGAGTCCCTAAACCAACAGGAAACCAAAAACAACAAATAACCATGCGTCGCGCTCTGGAATATATGGGCTTGCAGGCAGGTACCAAAATGCAGGAAATTGCCATCGATAGGGTGTTCATCGGCTCTTGCACTAACGGACGAATCGAAGACTTACGAGTCGTGGCAAAAATCGTCAAAGATAAAAAAGTCGCAAAATCCGTCCACGCAATGGTCGTGCCAGGCTCGGGACTCGTCAAAGCGCAAGCCAAGCAGGAAGGAATCGATCAAATACTACTGGAGGCTGGATTCGAGTGGCGAGACGCTGGTTGCTCTATGTGTTTGGCAATGAACGATGACCGTCTAAATCCACAAGAACGCTGCGCATCTACTTCTAACAGAAACTTTGAAGGGCGCCAGGGACGCGGCGGAAGAACACATCTTATGAGCCCAGCTATGGCTGCAGCCGCTGCTATTCGTGGAAAACTGACCGATGTAAGAGAAATAATGTAGTGGAAAAATTTAAAAAAATCTCTGGCATCGCTGCTCCACTCGATATGCGTAATGTCGATACGGACATGATAATACCTAAACAATTCTTGAAGACGATCTCGCGAGAGAACTTGGGAAAGGGACTCTTCTTCGATCTGCGCTTCGAGCCAGACGGAAAAGAAAAACCCAATTTCATACTCAATCAAGAAAATTACTGCGATACAAAAATCTTGATCACAGGAGAAAACTTCGGTTGCGGTTCGTCTCGCGAGCACGCTCCTTGGGCCTTGCGCGACTTCGGTATTCGAGTAATCATCGCATCTCGATTCGCCGATATCTTCTACAATAACTGCTTTCAAAACGCGCTCTTGCCTATAATATTACCAGAGAAAGAAGTGCAGAAATTGATGGAGCAGGCAGCGCGAGGTCGAAACGCTATATTCGCAATCGACCTAGAAAAACAAGAAATCTCCGCGCCAGATGGAACAATTAGCTTCGAGATAGAGCCAGAGCGTAAAAAGTCCTTGCTCGAGGGAAGGGATGCTATCGCACATACGCTGGAGAAAAGCGATGCAATAGCAGAGTTCGAGCAAAAACAGCTCCAATCTCAACCTTGGCTACAAAGCCATATGACAGAAAACTCGCCAGCAACTAGTAGCGCGGGCTAAACTGCTACTCGCTGAACAAAGCTGAATGGATGCTAAATGGGTGCTGAAGCTGATAATAGCAGTGCGATAGCAGATACGGATACAGCTCCATCTATCTTGTTGTTAGCAGGAGATGGGATAGGACCAGAAATCGTCTCGCAAGCGCGCCGTGTGCTGCAAACCTTCATCGAGCGCGGACTCTTCAAAGCGACAATCTCTGACGCGCAGGTAGGAGGAATCGCTTGGTTGCAAGAAGGCGACCCATTGCCAGAGCATGTCATGGCAAAAGCAAAAAAAGCCGATGCAATACTACTAGGAGCCGTCGGCGCACCGCAGTTCGACCGCGAGGCACCAAGGGATAAAAGACCAGAGCTGGCACTCCTACGCTTGCGTCAAGAGTTAGACCTATTCGCTAATCTGCGCCCCGCGCGCTGCTTCGAGTCTCTCGTCGAGGCTTCTAGCTTGAAACCAGAACTCGTGCAAGGGCTCGATATACTAATCGTGCGAGAGCTAAGCAGCGGCGTCTATTTCGGAAAACCTCGCGGAATGGAGAAAATGCCAGACGGAAGCTCGCGCTGTGTCGATACACAAGCATACTCCGAGCGGGAAGTCCTGCGAATTACAGATGTCGCATTCGAGCTAGCTAGGCAACGCAAAGCTATAGTCCATTCCGCAGACAAAGCAAATGTTATGGAAACCGGACACTTCTGGCGCAAGGTCGTTACAGAAAGGCACGCAAAAAAATTCAAAGAGGTCGAGCTAAATCATATCCTAGCCGACAACTGCGCTATGCAGCTCGTGCGCCAGCCAAAGCAGTTCGATGTAATACTAACCGATAACCTATTCGGAGACCTCCTCTCGGATGTCGCAGCGATGCTCACAGGCTCACTCGGCATGCTTGCATCCGCTAGCCTAGGCGCGAGAGATGCAAAAAGCGGGCGACAAAACGCGCTCTACGAGCCAGTGCACGGAAGCGCGCCAGACATCGCAAACAAAGGAATAGCTAACCCGCTCGCAACAATTCTAAGCCTCGCAATGATGCTACGAATCTCATTCGAGCGTGATGACCTAGCTACTCGCATCGAAAAAGCCGTCGAGAAAACTCTCGCGCGAGGCTTGCGAACCGCAGATATCGCAACATCGCAAAAACCAGTCTCAACCGAAGAAATGGGCGACGCTATACTCGCTGAAATTTGATTCGAGTAGCAATAACTTTGGGGATAATAATTGGTATAATTACGAGGATAACCATAGGGGAAGCCTTTGCATTCCTTTACAATTGGGGAAAATTATCGTAACTTGCGACGTAGGTAGACAAGTTTATTGCAGTGGAGAATGGTTTTCATGGCTGTTGAACCTATTCAAGCGGATAGGGTCTCCTATAAGGAGAGCCGTTGGAAAATCCCCAATATATTCCCCTCGTGGAAATTACCCAACGACACAGTAAAGGAGACTCTTCCTTCCTGCCAAAAAGAAGAAATTAAAAATAAACTAATTGTAGCGCTCGACTGCCCAGAGCTGAAAGATGCTAGAGAATTGGTTAAAGAGCTAGGTGATAAGGTTAGTTTCTTTAAAGTTGGCATGGAGCTGTTCTTCCAAAAAGAAGGAATCGCCTTTGCCAAAGAGCTAAAAGAGCAAGGCAATAAAATCTTCTTCGATGCAAAGTCTTTAGATATTCCGCGCACCGTGGAGGCCGCAGTTCATTCCTTGCGCGATTTAAATGCAGATTTTATGTCCGTGCATAGCATGTCTATCTCGCTACTAGAGGCTCTGGCGAAGGTACCTCGTGCAACAAAACTAGTCGGAATTACCCTACTCACCAGCATGGGACAGGCAGAGCTAAGGCGGATGGGAATCAATCAAAGCCCTGAAAAAGTCGTGATGTCCTTAGCCAAGGCGGCAATGAAGATAGGAAAGCTCGATGGCTTGGTCGCATCAGGACAAGAAATAGCTACCTTACGAGAAAAATACCCTGATGCGATTCTCATCGCACCAGGCATTCGCCCCGAAGGGACTACGGAGCAAGACCATAAACGCATAGCAACCCCCAGACAAGCCATCGCCGCGGGAGCCGATCATATTGTCGTCGGCAGACCGATAACCCAAGCTAAAGACCCCGTAGCAGTAGTCGAGAAAATATTCGAAGAAGTAGAGCAGGGGAATAAAGACAAGAGAATAGGGCTAAATAGCACCAAACAGCTAAACCTAACCTAAGTAGCCATAAAGGGCTATTAGTTGCTCTTGAGCTTGCGCGCATGAATCGAGGCGATACGATTTTCTTCCTTGCGCAATATCCGAAAGCGGAAACCATGAAAGACAAATTCCTGCCCCTGTTTCGTAAGGTCTCGTGCCTCCTGCATAACTAGACCCGCGAGCGTTACTGCCTTATCTTCCGGTAGATGCCAACCGAGCTCGCGCCGCAATGTGCGCAGAGGTACATCGCCTGCAACTATATGGCTACCATCGGCTAACGATGTTATCTCCTGCGGCGTGCTTACATCGTGCTCATCATCGATGTTGCCGACTATCTGTTCGAGGACATCCTCTAGGGTGACGATTCCCATAAACGCGCCATACTCGTCTACGACTATCGCTACATGCTCGCGCCGTCTTTGAAACGCTCGCAGCTGATCACGAAGTCTGGTCTTCTCTGGCACAAACCACGGATCGCTCAAGCAGGAGCGAAGCCAAACAGAGGGAGAGGCTAGGGACGCTCCGCTAGCAGAGTCCTTCGGATACCAAGACTCTGCAACCGGTTCGGGAGAATCGTTGTTCGATTGCGACTCTGCTTTTTCCTTTGCTAACTCGTGCGCACGAATACCATCGTTATACCAACTACGGAAAAAATCCTTCGCATGCAGCAAGCCTATGATATTGTCATCGCTCTTATAAAATACTGGAAATCGTGTCCAAGCACTCTCAACAACAAAACGCGCTATCGTATCGTAATCCCAACTCGCATCGACCATCGCCACTTCCTTACGGTGAGTCATGACATCTTCGAGGGAGGTCTCGTCTAAGTCTAATATCGAGTGCAGCATCCTACGACCTCCATGCAGGCTGGGGGTGTGCGTGTCGATCGCTCCGCGTATCGTCTCAATACGCTCGCGAGTCTCAAGCAGTGCGTCCGAGCCGCGCTCCGGCGTCGCTCCAAAAAGACGCAGTAAAGCCCGTAAGGGACGGGTCACCGGCTGCATCAGGTAGACTAGGGGGCGCAAAATCGGGGCTACCAGCAACGCTATCTTGTCCGTATGCACCAATGCCCAACTCTTCGGCAACACTTCCGCAAAAACAACTGTCGCTAGAGTCATAATCAAAGTTGCCCAAAAAATCCCGCTGTCGCCTAGCAAATGCAACGCTAGACTAGTTGCAAGCGCTGCTGCAAATATGTTGACTAGGTTGTTGCCTATCAAAAGCGTGCCGAGCAATAAATCCTTACGCTCTCGTAGCTCTTCGACTATGCGAGCGCGCCAATCGCCTTGACGCGCAAGCTCGCGCATACGAGAGCTCGCGCTCGTTAGTGCTGTCTCAGCTCCAGAGAAAAAGCCAGAAAGCAAAATCAGCCCAGCTATGATGAAGAGCGAAACAAGCAAGTCGCTAAAAAGTGTCTCCTGAAAAATAAAAATATACCTAAACCGTCTTCTGGCCCGTCTCCTAAACCGTCTTCTAACCTATTTTGCAATTTTATATCTCACGCAACAATGGCGCAAGTCCCGTCGATAGAGCTTTCAGCTCAATCGGATGTTGCAAGGTACAACAGCCAATAGCACTAGGCAAAACTAAACGCAGTCCGCCAGCACAACGCTTCTTGTCGTAGCACATAGCAGAAATCCAACTCGAACAATCTCTAAACTTGTCGAAATGCGCAGAATCTATACGCAAGTCCGATAGGCGCGTAGGTAAGCCACAGAAACGCAAGTGCGAAGATAGCTTATCAACATCGCTCGCAGGACAAATCCCTATAGAAAGAGCAAAACGAAAAGCAAGAAGACAGCCAAAAGCTACAGCCTCGCCATGCGCAACGCGGTAGTAACTCAATCTCTCTAACGCATGACCAAAGGTATGACCCAAGTTCAGCAAAGCACGACGAGCGCAACGCTCATGCTCGTCCTCTTCAACAATGCGCGCCTTGATATGAACGCTATGGCTAATCGCATAGAGCAATGAGCTGAAATCGCGTCCTAACAAACTTCTACCTTGCTCCTCAAGCCAAGCAAAAAAAGAAGCGTCTGTGATAAGCGCATACTTCAATATCTCCGCGTAGCCACAGCGCATATGGCGCGCTGAAAGAGTCGTGAGAAAATCCGTGTCGCATAAAACTATCTGCGGTTGACGGAAGGCGCCAAGCATATTCTTACCAGTAGCACTATTAACTCCGTTCTTGCCGCCAATCGCAGCGTCTACTTGGGCTAGCAAAGTAGTCGGAAGAAGAGCAAACGAAATGCCACGCATGAAAATCGAGGCAGCAAAAGCTCCCAAGTCGCACAGAACTCCGCCACCTATGATGACGACTAGGCTATCGCGGTCCGCTCCAGACTCCGACAAGCGCTGACACAAACGCTCGACGGTGCGCAGAGTCTTTTGCGATTCCGAAACGGATAGCGCAATCACTACCGATTTACTACCTTGCGCAAGCAGGTTATGTCGTAATACCTCCGCGTAGTGCATCAGTTTACGCTCTACCACGATGAAGAGCTGCCCCGCGCCTGCAAGCTCTTGCAAAATACCGCCCGCCTTGTCTAGCAAACCTCTGCCAACAACAATTCTGTAACTGGCAGAGGGTAGAGAGGGTGAAGCTGGAGGTAAAGATAGAGTGATCGTCTTTTCTTCGCACAAAGCGAGGGAGGAGCAAGTAAGCTCGCGCAAACGTGAGACAAGGCTGCTTGGAGTATCCCTATCAGAAACAGTCAAACGCTTATCGGATTTCGCATAAAAATCACGCCTCGCTACAAGCAGAGGCTGCAGGCGTGCTTTTATCTCCTTTATACTTTCTGCGCCCTTGAGCAGCGGACGCACAAATGTACCCTTTGCGGTACCTTTTACGCTATCCTTTGCTCCCTTCTTAGCCAAACCAGCTTGCAGTCGGCGAGCGAGAGTGGCTAGGCTACAATCAAGCCAAATGGTTGTGAAACTCGCCAAGAGAACCTTGCGGCTGTGAGAGTTCGCCATCGCTCCACCACCGCTTGCAAAAACAAACGCCTTTATGCGCTGCTCTGACCAAGCGCGTGCCAAATCATCGATAACGCATCGTTCAAGCTCGCGGAAATATTTCTCGCCTTTTTCCGCAAAAATATCGCTAATCGTCATGCCGCTACGCTGTTCTACCAACGAATCGCCGTCTATAAAATCCACCCCCAGACTATGCGCCAGCGCTGATGCCAAACTGCTCTTGCCACTGCCAGGCATTCCTACAAGCGCCAGCGGACGAGGGCGAGGAGAACTAGCAGAGCTATTACTAATGGCTTGCACCTTGCTCATAGTCACAGGTATGCGCGAAAAAAAGTCGTCTCAGGGTGCGAAATCGCCACAATCAAAGAATTATTGCAACTGAATGCCAGCATGCCCTACTCTCAAACATTATAGCATAAGATACGCCTATAGTAGCGTAATGCAATGAACGATGCCTCTAGTTGCTTTATGTCCGCAAACGCTAAAAACAGCTCTCAAACTAAAAGCCTAGCGCAGCTTGCAGGCGCAGGAAAGAGCATAGAGAAAAACATAGAGAAAAACACAAGAAAAAACCTGCTGCTGATCGTGATGGGAGGAATCGCCGCCTATAAGACACCTCAGCTATGTCGAGAGCTACGCTGGCGAGGCTTCAACTTGCGGGTCGTGATGACAAAAAATGCCTCGCGTTTCGTTAGTAGCGAAGAACTCGCGCGGGCGAGCGGGCAAGCGGTGAGCGAAAATCTATTCGCAGAGCAAAATCTCCCACAAAAACTCAAAAAAACCCCAAGACAAAATACTTGGCAAAACTCAGGACAAAATACTTGGCAAAATACTTGGCAAAATACTTGGCAAAATCATGACGAAAATATGGCGCATATCGAGCTCGCTCGTTGGGCGCATATCGTCCTTATAGCTCCCGCAACCGCAAACGGCTTAGCGCGACTCGCGCACGGACTATGCGACGATCTCGGCTCTACTACCTTGATCGCGCTAAAACGCGAAGTACCCGTCTTTGCCGCGCCAGCCATGAATCCGCAAATGTGGCAAAATCCCGCAACGAGGCATAACATCGCATTACTAAAAGAGCGCGAGGTCAAAATGATAGGTCCTTGCATAGGTCTTACCGCTTGCGGAGAAGTCGGGCTCGGGCGCATGAGCGAGCCTATAGAAATCGCAAATGAACTCGAACTGGCTTGTCTAAAAGAGCACTTGCTGGAGGGCGTGCGCATCCTCATTACCGCAGGGGCAACCATCGAGCCGATCGATCCTGTACGCTATATATCTAACAAATCTTCAGGACGGCAGGGATACGCCTTAGCAAAAGCTTTCGCAGAGCGCGGTGCACAAGTGATTCTGATAGCTGGAGCTACGCTAGCGCAACCTCCAACATCGCAGCGTATAAAAGTTATTCGAACAGAGAGTGCCGCAGAAATGGCGCGAGCCTCTATCGATTGTTTGACTAGTGCCAGCGGACAGAAAGCAAAAAAAAGCGAGCCAGTGCAAGTGGCGATATGCGCAGCAGCGGTCGCAGACTTCCGTCCGAAAAAACAATTTAAACTAAAGCCCGCAAAAAAAACTCTCGCTGGAAAAATCGACTTACTCGAAAACAGAGATATCTTGGCAGAAATAGCAACTTTGCCGAAAGGAGTAAGACCGCAAATCGTAATAGGATTCGCCGCTGAGACAAGCTATCAAATAAAAGAAAAATTGCTAGCAAAACAAAAAACAAAAAAATGCGATTGGTTGATCGCTAACGACGTCTTGAACGACGATGTGTTTAACTCTGAGTTTAACCGCGTGCAAATACTCGACGAAAAAGGAAGGGTCGAAGCCTTGCCACGAATGACAAAACTCGCAGTCGCTGGTCGCATCGCCGACAAAGTCGCGGAATACCTAAGAGATTTAGAAAAATTAAAAAAACAAAAAATAGAGGCAAAAGAAAAAAACAGCATGATGGCTACATGATTGCTAGCCTATGCGCGAAAAAAATAGCATAGTGCAAAATAAAAACGCGAGGATAATGTGCTGGAGATAGCTCTGCGCCTATTACCGCACGCCGAAGGGCTACAATTGCCACAAAGAGCAACCATTGGCTCTGTCGGCTACGATCTCTACGCTGCAATCGAAAAAACATTGCTATTGAAACCACGAGTGCCAGAAGCAATTCCCTGCGGAATCGCAATCGCTCTGCCAGAGGCTATCGAGGCGCAAGTGCGTCCGCGTTCGGGACTCGCGCTCAAACACGCCATTACTTGCCTAAATACACCAGGCACGATCGATAACGATTATCGCGGCGAGGTCAAAGTAATCTTGATCAATCACGGAGATAAAAACTTCACAATCGAACGCGGTATGCGAATAGCGCAATTGGTCTTCGCTCGCTACGAAAGCGTGAGTTTCAACATAACTCAAAGTTTGCCAGAAACCGCTCGCCAAGCAAATGGATTCGGCGCAAGCGGAATGGGCAAGCTCGCAAACTTGCAAACTCAATCAAAATAAAACAGCGCAAACTCAAGGTAGAGAAAAAATTATGCTAGAGGGAGAGCATCCACAGATAGAAGTCGTGGTAACTCGCGGGGAAAATGCAGAACTCGTAGAGTCTCGCCATCTTTGCAACGCCGTTATATGCAATAGCGAAAGCGATGTTGTCGCAAGTTTCGGCGATAGAAATTTACCTACCTTTCCGCGCTCGGCAATAAAAATGCTCCAAGCCATAGCTTTTGCCGAGAGCGAGGCGGTCTCTAGCTTCGCGCTCGATGAGCAATGCGCCGCACTTGCTTGCGGCTCGCATAGCGGAGAGGAAAGGCATGTCGAAAAAGTCCGAAAGTGGCTCGAAAAAACAGGCTTGAGCGAAAAAAATCTCGAATGCGGTAGCCACGCACCGCTCGATAAAAAAAGCGCTAATATTCTGCTAGAGCATGGGCAAAAACCTCTGCCAGCGCATCATATGTGCTCCGGCAAGCATTGCGCAATGCTCTCGCTCGCGCGAGTGCAAAACTGGGAGCTCGAAGGTTATTGCGAGCACGATCATCCAGTGCAACAACGCGTGACTGAAATATGCTCGCACTTCTTCGAGCACGAACTTACGCAAGATACTCGCGGACGCGACGGATGCTCTATTCCTACCTTCGCCGTGCCGCTTATGGTGCTGGCAAAGGGAATGGCGCGATTCGCCGAGCCTAGCTCGCTAATGCGCGCGAAAAATAGTCAAGCATTGGAAAAACGCAGCGCAGCAGCAAGGCGGTTGTTTCAAGCGGTCGTCGCACAGCCGTTCTTCATCGCCGGCAGCAAGCAAGCTGATACTATAATAGTGGAGCAAGGGCGCGGTGAGTTTGCTGTCAAATCAGGCGCCGAGGGCGTATATACAGCCGTGATACCAAAACTGAAGTTGGGAATAGCTCTGAAGTGCATCGATGGGACAAACCGCGCTGCAAGAGCCGCAATCGCGCTGCTGCTAGAAAAACTCGACTTGCTCGTAGCTAGCGAGGCAGACAACTTCGCAAATAAGTCTCTGGTTAACTTTCGCGGCTTCAGGGTCGGCGCGGTTAGAGCGCGATTCCTATAGGACAAACTAACAACAAGACTCGAATTTGCGCTCTGCGAGCAGGGCGGGGATTCTGCTTCGGGCTAGGGATATTTGGGCTGTGTCTATCTCGGCAGTAATTATTACAGACTTACTTACCCTTTTGCCCACCCTTTTGCCTACCTTCTTGCCTACCTTCTTGCCTACCCTCTTATCTCCCCCCTCCGTTTCACCCGCCTCCTCATCGCTTATAGCGAGAACCTCGCCCCAAGGCGAGATAATCATCGACCTGCCCCAACAAGCGCGCCCATCTTGTAACAAACCCTTTTGCGCCGCCGCAAAAACAAAACAACCATTCTCAATCGCGCGCGCGCGCAACAAACTGCGCCAATGAACCTCGCCCGTCGTCTTCGTGAAAGCAGAAGGAACAGCAAAAAATAACGCGCCAGACTCCGCCAAATGACGATAAAGGCGCGGAAAACGCAAGTCGTAGCAAATGCTAAGACCCAAATTGCCGCGCAAACTCTCGCAAGATGAACTATCGTTATCTCCTCCCTTATCCGCTGAGGTATTAGGCGAGCTCCAAGGTAAAATCCAAGGCAAGCTCCATGGCAAGCGCGCCAGCACCGCTCGCGTGCCAGCGATATAGCTATTAGATTCGCAGTAGCTCTCCCCATGCGCAAGCTCCACATCGAACATATTAATCTTGTCGTAGTAGGCGGTAACCTCGCCATCTGGAGAGAATAGCAGAGCGCGGTTTACTAACTTTTGCGGAACACTCGCATGGCGTAAGGCTAGCGAGCCAGCTTGCAACCAAAAGCCATGCTGCTTGGCTAAATGCGCCAAAAAAGAAACTTCGTCTTGCAAACTATATGTTTGCTCTGCGCCTAGCTTTACATTGCTTGGCGTTACCTCTAGCTCCAGCCCCTCCTTACGCGCAAAGCGCGCCTCGCGATAGGCAGCCTCGCCATCTCGCTGCATAAGGTTGCAGCACTCTGGCAAAAATACGCAATCGGCTCCTAAATCCTTCGCTACAGATAAAGCCAATGCTATCTCATCAAGATTCTCCGCAACAGAAGTGCCACTCGACATCTCTACGCAGGCTGCAACAAACTGGGAGCGTGAAGTGGTCATTTGAAATCTTAAATAAAAACTCTTAAATAAAAACTCTTAAATAAAAACTCTTAAATAAAAACTCTTGGACAAGTCGGAGCGGCAGGATTTGAACCTGCGACCCCTCGGCCCCCAGCCGAGTGCTCTACCGAACTGAGCCACGCTCCGTGAAAAAAAACTGCCATCAGCGCAAAAAATCCTTTTGCCTGCGCGCAAGAGTCTTGTCGCCTTGGCTTGTGATTTCTCTAATCTCATAGACTCTTTGCACATCGCCGTCTGGACGAAACCTGAACTTACCAGCAGCGCCCACAAAACCCTCCTTACGCTCAAGTGCCGCACGAGTGACAAAACCAGCGCGCGAGCCCAATAGTGCCGCTGTGAAGGTCGCATCGTAAGAAAGGGCTGCCAAAATATGCAACGGCGGACTACTGCCTAGGTAACTATGGAAGCGACTCGTGAAATCTGCAAGATTCGCGCGCACTGGAAAAACATAACGACTGCCACGCAGCTGCGGCTCGCGCCAAAGCTTGCTCATCTGACCCCAAGTCGATAGCCCGTAAATGTTTACATTATAGGAATCTATGTCGTAAAGCGCGAGGTAGGAGGAGACGACTTGCAAGGTTTCTCTACTCGACTGAGGTAGCAGTAAAATATGAAATGGGGGAGGTCCGTGAGTATCTTGCTTTTCTAAAAGCTTTAGCTCATCGTCTATAGATTGCGCTGTCAAGGATAGCTCCCCTACAGACGCTCGTTCGCTACGCAAGTGCTTACGATATTTTGAGAGGGCTAACTGCCGATAGTCGTACTCGGATATATGCCGTATCTGACCATCCACTACATCGTAACTAAGATTCTTGTCGAGAAAGTCTACTCGCTCTGCAGACAAACCACGCGAGCGTAAATACGCGTTACCCTCGGAAACTACAAGCCGTCCATAAGTGTCCGACATGGCAATAATCGCAACGCGACTGCCGAACTTAGCCCAATCATCAGAAGCAGAGCCAACATGCCTTTTGCGCGAAACATCCTCGCTAAAGGCTTTCGTCGGGCGCGCCAAACCGTCCGCCAAGGCTACAGCCGTCTGCTCGCCAACAGAAAGACCAAAGCGGTAAGTGAAGTCTCCGCGCACATCACTATCGTTCGAAAAAGATATCATCGGACGCCGAGACTTCGTCGCAGCGAGTGCCGCAGGGTTGCTCTGGGACGCAAAAACAGGACCGATAATGATGTCCGCTCCAGAGCTGAAAAGGCGCGCCGCCGCTCGTTGCGCGTGCGAGGCGGTAACTCCAGAATCGCGAACAAATAAATCAACAGAAGAAAAATTACTATCTCGAGTCAGAGCAAAGCGCGCCGCTTGCTCCATCCTATTCGACAAGGCGGGAAAACGCTCCTTCGGCAACAAAAGACCTATTACCAAACGACCATCGCGCTTATAGGAAACTTTCTTGCGCTTGCGTAAAATCTCCTGCAATGCCAATGCCTTGTGCTGCGCCGAGCGAGAGAGTAACCCATCTTCTCGCAACGAGCCTTTCGAATCTGAAAATCCCTGCTTGCCTCCCCTCGCTAAAAACTCACTGAGCGGCGGCTCGCTTGGCGCAGATAGGCTGGGCGAGAGCATAACTAAATCTCTCTCGCCTTTATGTTGCAACTTGCCTTTGTCAGAGAGCAATGCCTGATCGCCAGAACGACCAGCGCAACCAAAAACAAGGCTCGATAGCAAAAAAATCGTGCTCAATAAAAAAACAACGCGCATCAACTTACTCTGACTGGCTAACACTCGTAAAAAAATTAACGACAATATCCAATTGTAAAATTCACTTGCAGACACTCTAGCATGCTTGCTGTATGTTTTTACAGACTGCCTTAGGGTAGCTCGGAGGCGAACAAATACCAGCCACTCAGGCGGAAGAGCCGATGCCATCAAGTATAAGCGACAAAGCCAGAGATGTGCTACTCAAAGCAAATTAAAAAACAAGATAGCCCCGATGCCAGCTTGAGAGAAGGTAATCAAGTTAGCGCAAAAATGCTCGCAGTGCCGAAAAGCTCGCCAGTAGCTGGGCTATATGTGCTCGCAACACCGATTGGCAATATGATGGATGTAACCCTACGAGCCATCAGTCTGCTATCTTCTTGCGATCTGATTTGTTGCGAAGATACTAGGAAAACTCGCGGTTTGCTAGCCAGATACTCCGTGCAATGCGCACGCCAGCGCATGCTGCGCTATGACGACCAAGCAGACGAAAAACTGCGCTCTAAAATATGCCAACGCATTACAGAAGGACAAAGCATAGCACTGCTATCCGATAGCGGAACTCCAACCATAGCAGACCCAGGTTTCAAGCTCGTGCGGACTTGCAGAGAACAAGGATTGCCCGTCTTTCCAGTGCCAGGTCCATCCGCACTTAGCGCGGCTATTTCCGTTTGCGGATTGCCGAGCGACCGCGTGTTATTCTTGAGTTTCCTACCTCGTAAAAAAACGCAAAAACAGCGCTTATTAGAAAGCGTGAGAGAATGCGAGGCTACGCTCGTATTCTTCGAAAGCCCGCATCGTCTCAAGGCAACGCTAGAAATGCTCGAAAAATGCTTCGCGCAACGACAAGTATGCTTGCTTAGGGAGATGACAAAAATCTTCGAAACGCATCATTTCGATAAAATTGAAAAAATAGTAGCAGAGCTCTCAGAAAAAAAACCGCGCGGCGAATATACGATAGTCATAGCTCCGCTTAAAAAACAAAAAAGTGAAAAAAATGAGCAAAGAGAAGAAACTGCAAGGAACGCGTAAAGGGCAGCTCGGCGAAGTTATCGCAGCAATGCTACTCATATGCAAAGGATACAGAATAATACATCGACGCTTGCGCTCGCCGTTGGGAGAGGTGGACTTGCTCGCACGGCATGGAAAAACCCTCGTCGTCGTGGAGGTAAAGTGGCGCGGAGAGATCGAAACCGCTCTCTACGCCGTATCAAAAAAACAGCAGCTAAGGCTACAACGCGTCGGCGAAGCACTATTCCAACAACAAGCATACGAGAGGGAAATCGATACTCTGCGCTTCGATGTAATCTGCGTCGCTCCATTCAAAATAAAGCATATAAAAAACGCATTCTGAACAGACGCGTGAAAAATACTAGAAAAATACTAACCCTTGTTGCTCAAACCATATCCAGCTATAAATAATGGCTTGCGAAGTAGAGGTTGCTCGCATATAAAATACTTGTGCGGGTAGTACTTTATGCAAGCTATATTTTATGTAAAATAGAAAATCACTCTCGAAAACCACTCGCCAAAATTACTCACTAAAGATTACCTCCATGCCAAAACTGAAAAATAAAAGCTCCGCTAAAAAACGCTTCTCCATAAGCGCAAGCGGTAAAGTGCGATTCAGCAGCGCATGCCTGCGCCATAACACATCAAAAAGACCTCAGGATATGAAACGCACAAACAGAGGCAAGCAAGTCCTCGCTAAAAGCGACGCTAAAGTCGTCTTGCGGAACTTCCTGCCAATGCGCTGAAAGGATAAAAAAAATGTCTAGAGTTAAACGCGGAACAACAGCAAAAGCAAGCCATAAGCGAATACTAAAACGCGCGAAAGGCTATTTCGGAAGACGCAAAAATACTATCCGAGTGGCGCGACAAGCCGTCGAGCGCGCAGAGCAATACCGATACCGCGACCGAAGAAGAAAAAAACGCGATTTTCGAAGACTATGGATACAAAAACTCAACGCCGCTGTACGCATGGGCGGTATAAAATACGCTCAATTCGTATACGCATTAGGGTTGCTCGACATACGCGTTAATCGGAAAATCTTGGCAGCTTTGGCTGTCGAAGAACCTAAACGTTTTGAAGAAATAGTGACAAAAGCGCGCGAAAAATTGGAAGCAAAACAAGATTCATAAAGACAAAACTAATGGAGACAAGTCTTGTCGGGAAAACGAAACTCTAACTCAAAGCGAAGCGCAGTAGTTCTCTAGGGACGCATAAACTACATCAGAGATAACCTACCAAGAGAACAAAAATGGATGCCAAACTAACAGCAGAGCTGAAGCGCATCGAACAGGACTTTCGCAAAAAATTGCTCGAGAGCGAAAAATACGACATCGATGAAAAAACAAACTTAACGCAAAACTTAGCACAAGCAGCGTTGGAAAAAACGCGTACAGATTTCTTCGGAAAAAAATCTCACCTACAAAAAGTCTTGCACAAAATCGGCAACGCAAAACCTCAAGAGCGCGCCGAACAAGGAGTAGCTATAAATCTGTTGAAAGAAAAAATGCTACTCGAGTTTGAAAAAACTCGCGAAAAAGTAGAAAAACAAATACGCGAGCAAAAGCTACAAAAAGAAAAAATCGATACTTCGATGCCAGAGCGCACTCATAAAATAGGCGCTCTGCATCCAACCCCACAAGTGATCGAGGAAGCCATCGCTATATTCGCAGAAATGGGCTTCGTCTGCGCAGAAGGACCAGATGTCGAGGACGACTTCCACAACTTCGTAGCCCTAAACTTTCCGCCAGAACATCCCGCAAGACAAATGCACGACACATTCTACCTGCAGGCTGGAAAAAAAGAGAGTGTAGATGAAAAGCTATTAGAAAAGTGGCTACTACGCACGCATACATCGCCAGTGCAGGTTCGTACAATGTTACAGGGAAAACTGCCGATACGCGTCATCGCACCAGGGCGTTGCTATCGAAGCGATAGCGATCAGACGCATACTCCCATGTTCCACCAGATCGAAGGCTTGGTTATTGATCAGAGCTCGCATTTTGGACATCTGAAAACATGCCTTAGCGACTTCGTACGTGCCTTCTTCGAAAACGAAAATGTGCCGATTCGATTCCGACCTAGCTACTTCCCCTTCACAGAGCCAAGCGCCGAGATGGATATCGCTTGCAGGCGTGAGGATGGTAAAATAAATATACTCACTAGCAAAGACGAAGAAAAACTCGAATGGATGGAAATACTAGGGTGCGGCATGGTGCATCCTAATGTCCTTAGAGCATGCAATTTAGAGCCAGAAAAATACCAAGGATTCGCGTTCGGAATGGGAGTCGAGAGAATCGCAATGCTGAAATACGCCATCGCCGACCTGCGAACCTTCTTCGACGGCGATAGCGCCTGGTTACAACATTACGGATTCTCACCGCTTGACGCTCCTGCTTTGGCGCGCGGGTTGCGGGCGCAAAATTTTTGAACTCATAGATAGCTGAAAATTCATAAATCTATTTTGGTTATAAAAAATGCGATTCACTCGTAGCTGGCTAGCAGAGCATCTTGAGCATAAAGAAAGCGACAAAAGCCTCTGCGAACGCCTAACCGCAATCGGGCTGGAGGTTGAAGACTTTCTAAACCCCGCCGATAGCCTCGCGGGCTTTCGCATAGCGCGCGTGCTGGAGTGCAAAACGCACCCGCGTGCAGAGAAGCTAAAGATATGCCTCGTGCGATTCGACGAAAAAAGCGAGCCGCTGCAAGTCGTCTGCGGAGCGCATAATGTGCGAAAAAACTTCCTCGGCGTGTTCGCGCCCGTAGCTAGCATAATACCAGCCACAAAAGCAGTCCTAAAGGCCGCAAAAATACAAGGCGAAGAATCTCAAGGAATGCTGCTCTCAGAATACGAGCTGGGTATCTCAGACGACCACGAGGGGATAGTCGAGCTAGGCAAAGACGAGCAAAAAAAATGGCGTATCGGCGATGACTTCGCGCAAGCCGCAGGATTAATAGACTCGGTATTTACCATCGCAATAACTCCTAATCGTGCCGATTGTTTGGGGGTGCGGGGAATAGCCCGAGACCTCGCAGCAGCGGGGCTGGGAGAACTCAAACCCTTACCACAGCCAAAGCTGAAAGAAACTTCCTCATCCGCTTCACCAATTGCTTCACCAATTGCTTCACCCATTTCTTGGCGCATAGATTTACCACGCGAGCTGGCTAGCCATTGCCCATTCGTATGCGGACGCTACTTCCGAGATTTAAAAAACTCACAAGCACCGAAATATGTGCGCGCGCGCCTAAAAGCAATCGGCATAAACTCCATATCCGCGCTAGTCGATATGACAAACTATATGACCATAGACCTCGCGCGACCACTGCATGTGTTCGATGCTAAAAAAATTAACGGAACAGAGCTAACCATACGCAAAGCAAAAGAAAACGAAAAAATGCTCGCACTCGATAACAAAGAATACGAGTTATCGAAAAATGCAACGGTTATCGCCGATCAAAAAAATGTCGTGGGAATAGCCGGAATCATCGGCGGACTCGATAGTGGGTGCGACGAAAATACCAGCGAGATGTTCCTAGAATGCGCGCTGTTCGATGCTCGCACCACCGCAACAACCGGACGAGAGATGAACATAAACTCTGATGCGCGATTCCGTTTCGAGAGAGGACTCGATGCCGCAAACGCACAAAAATACTGCGACATCGCGAGCAGCTTGGTGCTCGAGTGGTGCGGCGGGGAGGCAAGCCCTATCGTTGTCGCAGGTGAAATGCCAGAAACCTCGCGGAGAATCGCGCTATCGAATACTAAAGTCAAAAAACTCGGCGGAGTAGAAATAGAGCAAAAACGGGTAGAGCAAATCCTAACGACACTAGGATTCGCAAAGGAAGAAGGTAATGCTCAAGAAACTATCTTCTCAACCCCATCCTGGCGCGAGGATGTCACAATCCCAGAATGCTTGGTAGAGGAAGTCTTGCGAATACACGGATACGACGCTGTGCCATACGCGCCGTTCGTGCGACAAACAAATCTAACCCAGCGCGCAATATCCGCAAGCCAAAAACGCGATTGTCTCGTGCGCCGCAGGCTCGCAATCGCCGAACTGGACGAAGTCATAACTTGGTCTTTCATCGATTCGCGCATCAAAAACATCTTCAAGCTCGACGAAGGGTTGCGTTTGCAAAATCCCATCAGCGCATACCTCGATTCAATGCGACCATCGCTACTACCGAACCTCATGGCAGCAGTCGCGCAGAATATCGCGCAGGATAAGCTTCATCCTGCTAGAAAATCGCCCGCGCTCTTCGAGCTAGGACC
>JABAAS010000050.1:0-231 GCA_014238625.1 Alphaproteobacteria bacterium
GAGCTGCGACTATGGGCAAACCTGCAAAAAGTGTTGGTGGAGCTCGCGCTGCTTTAAAAGAAACTACGAAGCGTTCTGTTGGTGGTAAGAACACATTAAATAAAGCCAAGCCTAGCACTGATAAGCGTAAGGGTAAGCTTACGATCAGAGATGCTTTAGACGAGGTTGATCGTGAAATCGAGCGCCGTCGAGGTCGTTCTCTAGCGGCTTTGAAGCGAGCCCGCGAGCGTC
>JABAAS010000050.1:241-8513 GCA_014238625.1 Alphaproteobacteria bacterium
AGCAAATTAAGGAACGCTTGAAAAGCGGCGGGAAGGTTTTGCGGGAGGTTGTTGTTCCAGAGAATATCACGGTTGCGGATCTTGCCAATCGTATGGCAGAGCGCACTAGCGATGTTGTGCGTCTTTTGGTTAACCTAGGTATCACGGCGACGGCAAACGAGGTTATCGATGCGGATAGCGCAGAGTTAATTGTCAGCGAGTTTGGTCATAAAATCAAGCGAGTTTCTTTCTCCGATGTTGAGGCGAAGTTGGATAAAGACGAGAAAGCGGATGGGGAGAAGATTTCCCGTCCTCCGGTTGTTACGGTTATGGGTCATGTTGACCATGGCAAGACTAGCTTGCTTGATTCTATCCGCAAATCTAATGTTGCGAAGTCGGAGGCGGGAGGGATCACGCAGCATATCGGAGCTTCGCGTGTTTTATTGCCTGATGGTCGAAGCATTACCTTTATTGACACGCCTGGTCACGAGGCATTTTCTTTGATGCGCGCGCGAGGAGCGAATGCGACCGACCTTGTTGTTCTTGTTGTTGCGGCAGATGATGGAGTTAAGGCTCAGACGGTTGAGGCGATCAACCATGCGAAAGCTGCGGGCGTGCCAATTGTTGTAGCTATTTCGAAATGCGATTTGGCTGGAGCGAGTGTTGATAAAGTTTTGGACTCTCTTGCATCGAGAGGTTTGCTAGTAGAGTCTCGTCAAGGCGATATTTTGTGCGTTGAGGTTTCTTCGCATAGTGGAGATGGTATTGATAAGTTGCTAGATGCTATTTTGTTGCAATCGGATTTACTGGAACCTCGAGCTAGGGAAAGCGGTGTCAGCAGCGGAGTTGTTTTAGAGTCTCGCATGGAAAAGGGTCATGGTGTGTTGGCGAGCTTGCTGGTACAAGAGGGCTCTCTGCATAAAGGAGATATTTTGCTTGCGGGTGCACAATGGGGACGTATTCGGGTTATGCTTGACGAGCATGGGAATGTTTGTGAAACAGCGAAGCCTTCGCATCCGGTGCAGGTTTCTGGTTTGCAGGGTCACCTTGAATCTGGCGAGGTTTTCCGCACGGTTGCAAGCGAGGCGCGAGCGCGTGAGGTAGGAGAGTATAGAGCGCAACATAATAAGGAATTGAAACAAGATAAGGTTTCGTCATCTCTTGCTGCTAATGGTGAGGCTACGGTTGAGCAGCTTCTTGATAACGCGCGTCGTGATGAAGAAGTTAAGCATTTTCCTTTTCTTGTGAAGGCGGATGCGCATGGCACTTTGGAAGTTGTCAAGCAAGCGTTGGAGAAAGCTGGAGCATCGATTGATGGAGCGGAGATTGTCATTTTACATGGAGATGTTGGATCAATCAACGAGTCGGATATTTCTCTTGCGGCAGCCTCTGGTGGACGCGTTTTGGGCTTTAATACAAAACCGACACAACAGGCGCGGGGTCTTGCGAAGAGTCTTGCTGTTGATGTACGCTTTTACAAGGTTTTGTATGAGCTTTTGAACGAGATTGAGTCTTTATTGAAGCGTACCCTTGCGCCGAAAACTCGTGAGGTTAGGTTGGGTCTTGCGGAGATCAAGCAGGTTTTCCCTATTGGTAAGATTGGCAACATAGCTGGCTCGGCGGTTTTGGATGGTGTAATGCGGCGGGGTGCGCGCGCGCGCATTTTGCGTGGCGAGGAGAATGATGTTTTGCACGAAGGTCGAGTTAAATTTCTTAAGAGCTATAAAGAAGAGGTGCGTGAGGTTTCGAAAGGTGCTGAGTGCGGTATTGCATTTGAAAATTTCCAAGACTTTTCTGCCAACGACCGCATCGAGTGTTTTTTGGTTGAAGATGTCGAAGAAGTGAGGGTGTAGATTAGCTCTATAACCCTGAGTATTTGTTGCGGATGCTAGAAGAGTGAGGCGCGCGTAGTAATTTCATGTCTCGTAGCAAGAGAAACAATATCAATAAAGGCTCGCTTCCCTCGCAGCGCCAGCAGCGTGTAGGGGAGCTGTTGCGTCATGCTCTATCTGACAAGCTTATGCGAGGCGAGTTGCCTGAGCCTATGCTTTATGATCGTGCTCTTTTGGTTAGCGAGGTGCGCATGACTGCTGATTTGCGTTTCGCACGGGTTTACATCACGAGAGTTAAAGATGGTGCAATTGCTGACGGTGAAGGAGGAAATAGTCAGGTTATTGACGATAAAATTACTATGGACGAGAAACAGGCTTTGCTGAAGGCATTACAGAGTAACGCGCATTTGTTAAAGAAGAGTTGTGTTGCGCCTTTAGGATTGAAGTTCATGCCCAAGATGGCTTTTGTCTGGGATGAGTTGCCGGAGCAGAGTGCTAGAATAGAGGGATTGCTGCGTGGCAAAGCTCTTATTGAGGGCTCTGTTTCTGCGGTGGCTGAGGGAGATATTCAAGATTAGAATTGTTGGTGAGCAGGGAGCTTTTTTCTTATCTTTTTTCTTGGGCTGGTATCAAACTTCCGACTCCTGCTTCGGTAAATAGCTCTAGTAGTATTGTATGCGGCACCCTCCCATCGAGTATGACGGATGTAACCCCGCCTCTACTAGCTTCGAGGCAGGTATCGATTTTGGGCAGCATCCCGCCTTTAATAGCTCCGTCTTTGATGAGTTTTTTGATATTTTTTTCGTCTAGTTCTTCGATCATTTGTCCTTGCGTATCTTTGACACCTGCGACATCTGTCATTAGCATCAACCTTTTTGCGCCCAACCCTACGGCGAGAGCGCCAGCGAAGGCATCGGCATTGATGTTGTATATTTCGCCTTTGCTATCACTTGCTATTGGAGCGAGCACGGGTATGATTCCTGCTTCTATGAGCAAGAACAGGAGAGACGGCTCGACTTTATTAGGCGTTCCGACGAAACCGAGGTCGATGTTGCCCTTTGTTTTATCTTTCATCACGACGAGTTTTTTCACGGTCATTAGGCTAGCATCTTGCCCTGATAGAGCGACCGCCTTTCCGCCAGCTTGTTGTAGCAATCCGACGATAGCTTTACTAAGGCTTGCTAGGACCATTGCTGCGCAATCTCTTGTATCTTGATTGGTAATTCGCAACCCTTTGATGCGTTGTTGTTCGATTCCTAGTTTTTCTGTGAAGCGGTCAATTTGCGTACCGCCGCCGTGTACGATTACGGGATGAATTCCTACTTGTTTTAGCAGCACAACGTCGTGAGCGAAATGAGCTGCCAAGTCATTTTCTGCTTCCTCTAGTGCGTTGCCTCCGATTTTGATCACCAGTACGTTTTCGGCATAAAGCTGCATATATGGCAATGCGGCGGTCAAGATTCCGGCCTTTTGTAACCATCGCCTATGTCGTTCGTGAGCGCGAGTATTCATAGAGAGTAGTTTTGCACAGTATTTTTTTTTCTTATGGTAATATTTGTCACTGTAGCTTTTGTTCCTAGTTTTGCGGTGCTTAGTTCGATCAGAGCATTGCGTGCTTCGAGTATCCCCCAATTTTTGCGTGCGCTAGTCTCTACATATGAGGTTGTTTTAGCCTTAGCGATTTGAGCGAGATCGGAGTGTATTTGCGTTGCTAAGTTTTCTCTCTCTGCATGTGGCAGGCAATCGATTTTTGTTATGATTGCGAGCAAATGGCATCGCAATTGCCCTATTTTTTTGACAAAAATTTGATCTTGTGTAGTGAGTCCTCGTCTCGCATCAATGAGCAAGCAAAGCAAAACCAAAGCTTTTCTTTCGTGGCAATAGCGCATGACTAACGCTTGCCATGCTCGCATGAGTGGCTGAGGTGCTCTCGCATAGCCATAGCCTGGGAAGTCTACTAACACGATCTGCTCGACGCCTCTACCTATTGCGAAGAAGTTGATCGTCTGGGTTCGGCCTGGACTTTGGCTTGTCCGCGAGCAAGACTTTGTATTGAGCAAGGCGTTGATGAGACTTGACTTTCCGCAATTAGATCTTCCAGCGAAAGCTATTTCTCCTGCTTGTTCTGGCGGGAATTGCTTTATCTCTGCGGCGCTTGCGAGTAGTTTAAAGCCTTGAGCGAAAGCCTTATGAGAAAGCATGAGTTCAGCTCATTTTACGCGTTGCATTTTACGCGTCTTATTTTATGCATCTTATTTTATGCATCTTATTTTATGCATCTTATTTTATGCATCTTGCAATTTGCGTAGTTTGACATGGCGAGTTATCAGCCATTGTTGAGTTATAGTAAGTACGTTGTTCCAAGTCCAATATATGACCAAGCCTGCGGGGAAGCGTCCCAATAAGAATGTAAAGAGCAAAGGCAGGAAAGCAAAGATTTTCTTCTGAATTGGATCTACGGGAGCTGGGTTCATTTTTTGTTGTAACCACATGCTCAATCCCATTGCGATTGGCCATAGCCCTAGGTTAATGGGTTCGAGTATCAAGGGTATTTTCCATGGCAATATCCCGAAGAGCGTTAGCATGCCTAGAGGGTCTGGAGCGGATAGGTCGTGTATCCATCCGAAGAAAGGAGCGTGTCGCATTTCGATTGCAATGAACAGCACTTTGTATAGAGCGAAGAAGACTGGTATTTGCAACAGAATAGGTAGACAACCTGCGACTGGATTGACTCCATGTTTTTTGTATAGAGCGAGCATATCTTTTTGTAGAGCCTTTTTGTCGTCTTTATGCTTTTCGCGCAAGACGATCATTTCTGGTTGCAAGTCTTTCATTTTGCTTATGGAGACATATGACTTATAGGAGAGAGGCAAGAACAATAATTTAATCACTACTGTTAGAGCTAGAATTGCCAAGCCGAAGTTTCCTAACAATTTCGAGAAAAAGGTTATAGCTGAGTATATTGGTTTGGTTATGAAATAGAACCATCCGAAATCTACTGCTAGATCGAAACCTGCGATATCAAATTGCTCTGCGTATTTATCAAGTAATGGAACGCTTTTTGCGCCGACAAAAACTCGTGAAGTTTGCGAGCTACTCTCGCCTGGCGCCAGACTATTACTTTGCGTATAGATTATGTCGGTTTGGAATATGCTCTGCTCGTTTCTGCTAGCTGCTCGGAACAGCCCTTGAGTTTTTTTGCTAGGGTCTGGTATTAGAGCGGTCATCCAGTATTTATCGGTAATACCGATCCACCCGCCTTGTCCTTCCACTTTCACTCGCTGTTTTTTGAGTATTTTTTTATAGCTCAACTCTTCTAGCGAATTGTCAAGATATCCGATCGGTCCTTCGTGCAGGATGTAGAAATCAAGAGTTTGCGGCTTTCCTTGTCGTTGTATTACTCCATATGGTTGGACGGCAATATTAACTGCGGAGCGATTGATAACGCGTTGTTCTATGTCTAGCATGTAGTTTTTGTCGATAGCTATATGTTGTTCGAATCGCACGCCATCTTTATTTGTCCAATGTAGCAATAGTGGTTTTTGTGGAGTTAGTGAGCTACTATTGCTCTGCCATAGTGTTGCGTGGTTTGGAGTCTCCACGCCTTCGCTCACCCTCCAAGCGAATTGCACGAAGTATGCGTTTTGTCCTGCTTGTAGGAGTTTTATGTGCGGAGACTCGGGATCGAGCGATGAGCGGAATTTCTGCAAACTCACATTATCGATCTTTGCACCTTTGAGGGATATGGAGCCTTTTAGAGCGTCTGTTTCTATTTTCACTCGCGGACCGTCTTCGAGCACTTGAGGAGCACTTTCTTGTCGCTCTATCTTTTCGCTTGTAGCACCGCTTGTAGCATCGATGTTGGGTTGTTCGGATGAGGTGCTAGGCGTCGGCATAGGTGTCGGCAGACTTTCATCCGATAGGGGTAGCAGAGTAGCGTCTGACTCTAGGTTTTTCTGTTTTTGCTTATCTACTAGAGCTTGATTTTGCGTAGTATTTCTAGCGGCGTTTTCTTGCGCGCGTTTTGGAGCTTGAAAGAAGAATTCCCAGCCGAATATAATAGCTGCGCATAGAATTACAGCGAGTAGCAAATTTTTTTGGTCACCCTGCAACATATATTTCCTTATAAGTTTAGTTTTTTTGTCTCTGCGTTATTTTTACGCAGTTGTCTATGAGAGAGCTTTGTCGGCACTGGGTCCCAGCGCATTCCTTTTTCCCCTGAAGATTGCAATAGTAATGGTCTGCAACGCAGCAATCTTTTTATTGCGAGAGGCACCCCGCGCCAAGAGTGTTTATCTATAGCTTCTTGAGCATAGGCACTACAGGTTGGCTGGAATCGACAGAGACTTGGAGTGCCTGTGAGGAGAAACAATAAAGGAGCGAAAAACACGCGGTATAAGAAGAATAAGCTACGCAATAAGCTGGCTGCCATTTTTCTGGCTATTGTCATTTTTTGCATGGGGTGCTTCAAAGTTTTGGGCTACTTGTGTTTTGTAGCGAGGTATTTTTCGTTAAGTTCAGATGCGAGGTATTCACGAGGTATTCGCAAGGCACTCATTAGGCTTTGTTGCAGGCTAGCGAACTTTGCGTTGATGCACTTACGCCGCGCGACTAGTACGAGCCTGTATGATTTGTTTTGGTTTGGGATGTCGAGTTTTTGTATGAAATCATTTTTAAGTAGAGCCCGCAGCCGTCTTTTAGCGCGGTTTCGCTGCACTGCTCCCCCGATTTTGCGACTTGCGGTTACCCCTAGTGCGTAGTTGCTTGTGTTATTAGAGTTAATTCCAGTTTGCTCTGACTGGAACTGCAAAACGAAGTGAGGGGTAACGATATGCTTTCCTAATCGAGTTACTTGCACGAATTCGGTTCTGCGGCGCATACGCACGTTTTTTGGCAACATTGGTGAGGGTAGGGGGCTATGTTATTTCGTTTTTTATTTATCAATTGGCTATGGTTAGGAGAGTTAGTGTTAGGAGAGTTGGTAAAGCCATTCCGTTTATTAGACTACGAGCTAATGAGCCAGCCCTAATGAGTTAGCCCTAATGAGTTAGCCCTAATGATTCAGCCCTAATGAGCCAGACCTAATGAGCCAGACTTAATGAGTTAGCCCTAATGAGTCAGCCCTATATGAGTTAGCCCTAATGATTCAGCCCTATATGAGTTAGCCCTAATGAGTCAGCCTTAATGAGTTAGCCTTATATGAGTCAGCCTTAATGAGTTAGCCCTAATGAGTTAGCCCTAATGAGTTAGCCCTAATGAGTTAACCTTGCACGCCCCTTTGCTCGTCGAGCGCGCAGTATGCGTTCGCCGCCCTTGCTTGATTTGCGTTTGAAGAAGCCGTGTCGCCTTTTGCGTAAGAGCTTACTTGGTTGCCAAGTTCTTTTCATGCCCCAATTTCACTGACGTGTCCCATCATTTGTAGTATGTTTGTAGTAATATGCTTGCCCCCCACTTTGTTTCCCCCTGCTGTTATCCTTGACCTCCACTATGGCTTTATAGTAAAAGGTTTTGCAAGTTAAATAATAAGTAGCTAAATAATAAGTAGTTGAATAGTAAGTAGTTGAGTAGTAAACGGATTGAATTACTAGATTTGTCGATAATTTTGTAGCATAAGATAATTTCATTTTTCTATTAACCTCAGGTTTACGCCGCTGTCCTTTTTGATGCGCTTTTTCATCCCCCTCACACTTTTGCCTCTATTAGTTGCTTGCGCGTCTTCTGGCTCTCTATCCGAAGGTCGCCTTGGAGCGACCCGAGACCCGCACGAGATGCTATCGAAGACTCGCAAGTCGACTTTCGATTTTTTGGGTACTCCCGACCTTAATCGCAAAGAGGGTCGCACAATGCAATGGCAGTATCGAGGAGATTTGTGTACGCTTGATGTATTTTTCGTTGCTAGCGGGAACAGAACTATAAAGAATAAAGATAGAGTTCAGCATTTCGAGTTGCGTCCCTCATCATCGGACGCCCGCATGAATCGAGTTTCGTTAGAGCGTTGTTACGCCCGCTTGGTTAAGGAGCGTCGGAAGAATGCCAAGAGCAATAAGAAAGGCTAGTTACGATAGTTGAATCTATTGGCTCAAGCCAAGTGCTAGTTGTAAATACTATTGCAATATGGTTATAAGGAATTATGATGAGATATAGCCAAGCTTGATAATGAGAGGATGTGATGTTGGGTAAAGATTTTTTTGAGGATGCTTCGCGTTTAGGAGCTGGCGCGCGCGGTTTTTTTGGCTCTTTTGTAGGCGAGGTTGAGCGCATGATCAAGACCTCGCTAGAGTCTCGTTTGCGTAAATTACGAATAGTTTCGCGCGAGGAGTTTGAGGCTGTTAAACTACTTGCTGAGAATACGCGCAACGAATTGCAGGTACTGCAAGAACGCTTGAGCGAGATAGAGAAGAAACGAGATGGCAATCCTAAGGCTCCAGTTAAACCAAAAAAACTAAAGAATGATAAATAAA
>JABAAS010000051.1 GCA_014238625.1 Alphaproteobacteria bacterium
TATCTTGCGGTCGAGCTGTTGCTATGCGTTGATAGCGATAGCAGCGCGCGTGCGCGCCAGCTCACGCGTAAGATTGAAGAACTAAACGCAGAGCGGCGCGAGTTGCAGAGCACTTGTTGCGAGCAAGTTTTAGCTCTTGCGCCAGCTCTTGTGCCAGCTCTTGTGTCTCCTACTGAAAGCAAGGTTTATTTTTTTAGCAGCCTTGCTTGGTCGGTTGGAGTGCTGGGACCATCTGCCTCGCGGCTTGCGGAACGGCTATGCTGCCCTGTATTTTTGGCGAACGAAACACTTGCCTTTAATGACTCGCAAGAATTGCTAGAGCAGCCCTCACCTCCTCCCTCAAACAGCTCTTCTCCGAAGGATTTATTGCGAGGCTCTGCTCGCTTACCGCAGCAGGGCTGGGACTCTTTCAACCTCGCGCGAGTGGTTGCGCGAGCGAAGGAAGCGGGCTTATTGTTGAGCGCGGGCGGACATTCGCGCGCTTGTGGCTTCACGCTACAGCGTGAGACTGCTGCTCAGTTCAGAGACTTTCTGAACGAAACTATGGATAAATATGTCGCGGGGACGGGAGCAGAGATTGCTAGAGATACGGATGCGAGCACTGGATTTCGCGGGTTTATCGATATGGAGCTTTTGCCGAGTGCTGCGACTATTTCTGTTGCGGAAAATTTGTCACGCCTTGCGCCATTTGGCAGAGGCAATGAGGAGCCGTTGTTTGCTTTCCGCGATGTTTTTATCGATGATTGTCGCTTTGTGGGCAGAGATCAGCGTCACCTTGTCTGTTTGATCAGCGCTGAGGGCGGAGTTTCCCACGCGCGTGCGATAGCCTATGACGCGCGTTCGAGCGGTCTTGGCGACTTGTTGCTAAAGGCTGCTGACGAGCGTCAGCCGCGATGGCTGGTAGGCAAAGTACGAGCAGATAACTATAGGGCTGCTGGGCAGATCATCATCGAGGATTTTGCTTGCATTATCGAAGGAATGGAATAGACTTGAGCGCGTGGTTTGGATGGTTGTTACCGTCTCTCGCCTCGCCTATCAGCATATGAAATACGGAATTGAGTTTTTTAAGATGACTTATCTTTCTCAAGCACATTGGCTTGGCTTGTTTGCAAGCAGGCTATCGTCTGAGCCGTCGCCTAGCCAGCCGTCTAAGCGATTGTCCCAATGGTTATCCAAGCGGTTATCTGAGCGGCTATCTAGCTGTTTAGTTTTTGCTCTACTAGTTTTTGCGCTATTTTTCTCGCATTCTGTAGCGGTACGAGCTACGGAGACCTTGCGTTTGCACCATTTTCTGAACGCGCAATCGACGGTGCAACGAGGTTTGTTAGAGCCGTGGGCGAAGCGCATAGAGGAGGCTTCTGGCGGTCGTTTGCGCATAAGTTTATTTCCGTTGATGAACTTAGGTGGCAAGGCACCGCAGCTTTACGATCAGGCGAAGGACGGATTTGCTGACATCGTCTGGACTCTGCCTGGCTATACGCGGGGTCGTTTTCCGATAATCGAGGTTTTTGAGCTACCTTTCATGGTAGCGACGGCGGACTCCACTTCGCGTGCGTTGCAAGAGTTTTCCGAGAAGCACTTACGCGATGAGTTTGGCGAGACGCATCCTTTATTATTCCATGTCCATGCACGAGGCTCGTTTCACTCTCGCAAGAAGTCGATCAGGAAGATAGAGGATCTTAGAGGATTGAAGGTACGCGGTCCTTCGCGCATTGTAACGGACATGCTCTCGAAGCTTGGAGCGGTTCCTGTTGGCATGCCGGTACCGCAAGTACCGCAGTCTCTTTCGCGCGGAGTTATAGATGCGGCGATGTTGCCTTGGCAGGTAACTGTACCGCTACGCAGTTCCGAGTTAGTTCGTTCTCATACGGAGTTTGCTGGCGATAGGGGTTTGTATACGGCGACCTTTGTTTTGACGATGAACAAGAAGCGTTATGAGGGTTTGCCTGCGGACTTACGCGCGATTTTGGATAAGGAGAGTGGCGCGAGTTTAGCGGCGATTGCGGGACCTTTGTATGACGATGATGAGGATTTGGGTCGCAAGATTGCGCGCGAGCGTGGCAACGAGTTTATATTGATAAGTGCTCGCGATGCGAAGAAATGGCGGGTAGCTACCGAGTCGGTTGTTTCGGATTGGGTTAGCAGGATGAAGGACGAGGGTTACGATGGCGAGCTGTATCTTAGGGATGCGAGAAGGTTAATTAAAAAATACGAGAAAAAATAGTATAGGGGTAGGGAGCCACGAGCCACGAGCCACGACTAGCAGATTGTTGCGCTAGCTTAAAGAGAATTGGCTAAAATAGTTGATTAAAAAGCACCAAAAAACTACTATCAACCTATGCCTCGAATAAAGGGAGGGAAAAAGCCTAAATGGACTAGGGATGAGATAATCATCATCTTATCCTTGTATAAAAATCTTGCTATTAAAAAAGTCCCCCATGAAAACATTCTGCAAGCATATAGCAATATCCTTGACAGACTTGCAAAAATAAAAGGCATTAAAAGCAATGATAATGGTGCACCTTATAGGTCTTATTCAAGCGTTGGATTAAGGATTGCTAATTTTATTCATCTAGATGATTTTAATAATCCTAATAAAAAAGGCTTACATAGGTTTAGTAAACTTGTTAGAGAAATATGGGATGAATTTTCTGAAAACCCTATTGGGCTTGAACAAGAAGCAAAGCGGATTATTAAATCTATTGATTCTGAAATAAAAGCAAAAAACCCAATTGAATATGATGTTGGTGGTAATTTTGTTTCAGAAGGCGCGAAAAAAATAATCAGGGAGCATAAATCAAGGGAAAGGAATCCAGCGATCGTTATTCAGAAAAAAGAGGCTGTTAAAAAAGAAAAAGGTTTTTTAGCCTGCGAAGTTTGCGGCTTTATATTTAAAGATACTTACGGTAAGCATGGCGAAGACTTTATCGAATGCCATCATAAAAAACCTATCGCGCAAATGAAAATAGGTGATAAAACTTTTCCAACCGACCTCGCGTTAGTCTGCTCCAATTGTCACCGAATGATACATCGCACAATTGGCGATAGGAAAGATTGCCTGACCATCGAGGAGCTTAGAAAAATAATCGCTAAAAATAAATCTAAATAAATTTATAACTAATCTATTTCAATATTTATTAATAAATCTTAATTAATAAATTGAGATACTATTTTTAGCAATCTACTCTTCTTTTTTCTCCTCGTCTTTCTCTTCGCCCTCTGCTTCTTCCGTCTCTTCTACTTCCTCATCGGCTGTCGCCACTTTAGGCGCCACTATAGTTGCGATGGTAAAGTCTCGATCTTGAATAGCCAACGCGACGCCCTCTGGCAACCGCGCTTGGCTCGCGTGGATCGAATCGCCAATATCGGCTTGGGCTAGGTCTACTGTTATAATATCTGGGATGCTCTGGGCTTTGCACAGCAGAGTTATTTCGTGTCGCACGACATTTAAAATACCGCCTCGCTTTAACCCGATGCAAACATCCTGATTGAGAAAGGTGACTGGCACATCGATACGCAATTGCGAGCGAGCCGTGATGCGTTGAAAATCGATATGAGTTACTACATCGCGCACGGGGTCGAATTGTATGTCTCGCACTAAAACTTGCTCGCCTTTTAGCTCACCTTGCTGGCTACTTTGCTGCTCCTCCTCTTTGCCAAAGTTTAGGGCATAGATAGTTAGCAACATCCGCCCTGTTGCGAGTTGTTTGTCTACGACTTTTTGCGGTAGCGATATTTTTTGCACTTGCTTATTATCGCCATATACGACTGCTGGCACGAATCCTTTGCGTCGTAGAGCGCGCGCTGCGCCTTTGTTAGGGTTTTCTCGTAGCCTGACCTGTAGGTTTTCGCTAGCCATTTATTTCACTCCTAAAATTAACTACTATATATAATTTCATACTACCGCCACCTGCGCGCGAACAGCCTATTCGAATAAGCGCGAGATAGACTTTTCCCCGCCGATACTCTGCACGGCTTTTGCAAATAGAGGAGCCACGCTAAGGATGCGTATTTTTCCCACCTCTTGATTTCGAATACTATCGGTTATGATGATTTCGTCAAGAGCGGATTTTTCAATTTTTTCTCGGGCTTGTCCGGACAACACTCCGTGCGTTATGACGGCGGCGACCGACTTTGCTCCCTGCTCTAGCAGAGCGTCTGTTGCATTGCAAAGAGTTCCGGCGGTATCGACGATGTCGTCTACGAGCAGACAGTCGAGTTTTGCTATTTCTCCGATTACATTCATGACTTCGGACTTTCCTTCTGCGTCTCGCCTTTTGTCGATGACGGCGAGCCCGCAGCCCAGTCTTTTTGCGAGCAACCTAGCGCGCACGAGTCCGCCTACATCTGGCGAGACGATTATTGGTTTCAGGTTATGCTTTTCGATTCGTTTTTCTAACTCTTGGACGAAAACTGGAGCGGCGAATAGGTTGTCTGTGGGTATGTCGAAGAATCCCTGTATTTGAGCTGCGTGCAAGTCCATAGTTAAGACTCGATTAGCCCCTGCGGCTTCGATCAAGTTAGCTACCAGCTTTGCGGAGATGGGTGTGCGCGGTCCTGTTTTTCGGTCTTGTCGTGCGTATCCGTAGTATGGCAAGACGGCGGTAATTCGCCTAGCCGAGCTACGCTTTAGGGTATCGATTATGATCAAGAGCTCCATCAAGCTGTCGTTTGCGGGCGTTGAGGAAGATTGTATTACGAAGACATCTTCGCCTCGTAGATTTTCACAAACCTCGACAAAGATTTCGCCATCCCCGAATCGCCTAATCTCGCATTTGACGAGATTAGTTTTCAGGCATTGCGCGATTTTCAGTGCGAGCGCGGCACTTGCCGTGCCGCCCATTATTTTCACAGCCATATTGCAGTTAGCCTATTTGATTTTCTTTTTCTCTGACTTCCCAAGCTCTGTTGAATGCGGCGGTCAAGGCTTTTAGGGATGATATTACGACATTATTGTGCAAACCTACTCCGAAGAACTGCTGTTCGTTTTTGTCAACTAGGTAAATATAGCTTGCTCCCTTTGCATCGGCGCCCTGCGATATAGCGTGCTGATGATAGTCGAGAAAGCGCAGAGGCAAGTTAGTTAGGGTTAGCAGAGCCTGCATTGTAGCATCGATTGGTCCGTTTCCTTTGCTTTTGAGGACATGCTTTTGCCCCAAGAATTCGACAACGACTTCGATTTCCCTCATAACATCAGAGCTATCTAAGCTTTTGTGAGCGATGTAGCGCAGAGGCTTTTTTTCGTTCATATAGACTTTTTGGAAGAGAGCGAATATCTTCTCGGTTGAGATTTCTCCACCCTCCGAGTCGGTTATTTTTTGCACTTCGTTGCTGAATGCGATCTGCACAGGTCTCGGTAATTCGAATCCGTAGTCTGCTTTCATTATGTATGCGATTCCGCCTTTTCCCGATTGGCTATTGATTCGTATAAGAGCTTGGTAGTTTCGCCCTAGGTCTTTCGGGTCGATTGGCAAGTAAGGAACATCCCATACTGTCTCGTTGCTTTTGCGCATAGCCTCGAACCCTTTTGCGATTGCGTCCTGATGAGAGCCGGAAAAAGCTGTGAAAACCAAATCCCCGGCATATGGATGCCTAGCTCCGACGGGTATTTGAGTGCAATACTCTGCTAGCCTGCGTATGTGGTTTATGTCTGAGATTGAGAGCTTTGGATCTACTCCCTGCGTCAACATATTCAACGCCATAGTAATAATATCGACATTACCGGTGCGCTCTCCGTTTCCGAACAGAGTTCCCTCGATTCGATCAGCTCCAGCCAAGAGAGCTAACTCGCTAGCGGCTATAGCGGTACCTCGGTCATTATGGGGATGTAGACTTATGATTACGCTATCGCGCTTTGAGAAGTTACGGCAGAAGTTTTCGATCATATCTGCGTATATGTTAGGAGTTGATAGCTCGACTGTTGCGGGCAGGTTTAATATCATTTTTTTATCAGGGGTTGGCTCGAAGACTTTAGCTACCTCTTCGCATATTTCTAATGCGAAGTCTGTTTCTGTGGCGGTGTAGCTTTCTGGCGAGTATTGGTATATTATTTGAGTGTTTTTTTGCGCTTCTGCCCTCTCGCGTATCATCATAGCGCCTTTGCGAGCTATCTCGATCACGCCCTTACGCTCGAGCCGAAATACGACTCTGCGTTGCGTTTCTGATGTTGAGTTATACAGATGTATGATTGCGCGTTTTGCGCCTTCGACCGCCTCGAAACTTCGTTTGATCAGAGCTTCACGCGACTGGGTGAGCACTTGTATAGTTATTCCGTCTTCGATCAGGTCTTTTTCGATCAGCATCCGAGTGAAGTCGAAGTCTGTTTGCGAGGCTGCGGGAAAGCCGACTTCGATTTCTTTGAATCCCATTTTGACCAATTCTCGAAACATTCGCATTTTCCGCTCGCCACCCATCGGCTCGATGAGAGCTTGGTTTCCATCGCGGAGATCGACGCTACACCATATTGGTGCTTGAGTTATGCGCTTATCGGCCCAAGTCCGCTGCTGGATAGGTATGTTTGGGAAGGGACGGTATTTTGAGACGAGTGACGAGAACATAAATTAACTGCTGAGTCTATTTTTTTATACCAAGCCTAACTCGACGAGCATTTCGTTTAGCTCGCGTTCTTCGTCGAGCTCTCTGGTAGCGTGCTCGTCGTAGATGTCTTTAGGAGCGTCTTGCTCCATCAAATATCGCCAGCCTTGGAATGGTCGATGTCGCAGAGCTACGGTTGGTATCAGCTTAGGAGCGAGCCAAATACGGCATAGCTTGATACCTCTCTCGTCTCTGATTGCGGAGAAGTCTGTTATGGTCTGCCTTGCGGAGAATGCGCCGCGAATTATCCAGTATAGAGATCCCCCGACTTTGATTCTGTTTGCGAGTTTTGGCAGAGCTCTTGTATCGTGCCAGACTTTATTTTCGCCCATGCCATTTTCTTTTGCCCAGCGCATCTTTGCTCTTTGCCATCGCGCGAGTTCAACACGCGAAAAGCACCCAACGCAGAGTTTTTTAATATGCACGCGCTCCATAGCTATTTCCCAGACTATCCCTTCTAGTTTTTTTTTGCAACGCGTCTGTAGCGAGCAAGATGAGTTATTTATACTTTCTAGATTGAAATATACGACAGATTCTTTTATAGCAAGTATGTTGCGATTTTGGCGCATAGGATAGAGAAAAGAAATAGACATAAGGATTAGATTGGTATTAGTTAATGGCGCAAGAATTGACCGCTGGCACGAGTGCAATTGTTAAAGGAGTTGCTGTAGAAGAAGAAAGCCTCGCTACTTCCGAGCGCGAGAGCATGGAGTTTGATGTTGTTATAGTGGGCGGCGGTCCTGCAGGTTTGTCTGCGGCGATTCGCTTGAAGCAGCTAGCGGCGGCTTCTGGCAAGGATTTTTCGGTCTGCCTGCTAGAGAAGGGCTCTTCGATCGGGGCGCATATTTTATCTGGTGCGGTCTTCGAGCCGCGCGCGCTAGACGAGCTACTTCCGAACTGGCGCACAGAGAGCGATCATCCTCTTACGACTTCGGCGAAGCGCGACCGCTTTTACTACTTGAGCGCAAGTCGAGCGTTCAGGTTGCCGGTACCGCCGCAGATGCACAATCGAGGAAATTTCATCATCAGCTTGGGTTCTCTTTGCCGCTGGCTATCGGTTAAGGCGGAATCTATGGGAGTAGAGATTTTTCCTGGCTTTGTTGCCTCAGAGCTATATATGGACAAGGATGGTTCTCTCGGTGGGGTTATTACTGGCGATATGGGTATAGGTAAGGATGGTGAGCGCACAGGGAACTACCAGCAAGGCATCTTGCTCAGAGGCAGGCAGACGATTTTTGCCGAGGGCTGCCGCGGTTCTCTGGGCAAGCAACTTATCGCGCGCTTTGACTTGGCTAAGGATAGTCAACCGCAAACTTATGGTATTGGCTTGAAGGAGCTGTGGGAGCTACCACGATCTGATTCCAGCTCTGCTGGCGATGCGCATCGAGCTGGCGACATTTTACATACGATTGGCTGGCCGTTAGATAGTAAGACTTACGGAGGTTCTTTTCTCTACCACCTGCAAGCGGACATGATCTCGATAGGATTTGTGGTAGGTCTTGATTATGCGAACCCCTACCTTTCGCCCTATTTAGAGTTTCAGCGTTTTAAGCAACATCCTTTTATCGCGCGCATTTTATCTGGCGGCAGGCGTATTTCCTATGGTGCGCGTGCGCTCAACGAAGGAGGCTACCAATCGATTCCGCGCTTACACTTTCCCGGAGGCTTGCTTGCTGGCTGCGATGCGGGCTTTATGAATGTGGCGAAGATTAAGGGCAGCCATACTGCGATGAAGAGCGGCATGCTGGCAGCGGAATCTGTTTTCGATTTTCTCTCTTCCAGCAGAGCTACCGTCGGGGGCGAGGTTATTAGCTACGGAGAGAAAGTTAGGCAGAGTTGGATAGTCAAGGAGTTGCGTTTAGTGCGTAACATCCGTCCGTCGTTTCGTTTCGGCTTATGGCT
>JABAAS010000052.1:0-1581 GCA_014238625.1 Alphaproteobacteria bacterium
AGTCAAACCTAGTCCCGCGCGAGCAAAAGCCTCGCCCATAAGACCAAATTGAATCAGCATCTCCTTGCTCGAATCTACATTCGCTCCGCAATCAAGCAAAACCGTCTCCGATACGCGGTTCGAAAAATAACAACATATCGCAGGGCGAGATATACCAGGCAACATCCGAAGTAAAAACTTCGATAGTGCCATCAATGCTCCAGTGTTACCCGCCGAAATAACACAATCCGCCTCGCCATCTCTAACAGATTTAATCGCACAGCCTAAACTCGAGTTCAAACCACTACGCAAAGCCTTCGCCGGCGGAAGATCAGAGCGGATAACCTCGTCCGTATGGCGAATCTCGCTACGCTCGGCAAGAAACGGTAGCCTCTCCAAAAGAGGCGATATGCGGGGCTCCTGACCGAAAAATAAAAAACGACATTGCGGCAAACGCCGCGCCGTGCGGTGCGCTCCATGCACAACCATATCTGGCGCATCATCGCCACCCATCGCATCCAAAGCGATGCGAGGACACAGACTCCTCTCTTCTAAAAGTCCTTCGCCGTTACGCATAAAAAACTTCTCAGGAATCGCTGACGGCGATAACCTCACGAGAACGATAGTAACCGCAAGAGGCGCACAAACGATGCGGTAGAGAAAACTCTCCGCAATTCGGACATTCGCGCGAACGAACTATATGCAAACTATTGTGCGAGCGGCGATTGCCACGACGCATCCTAGATACTTTGCGCTTGGGTACTGCCATAGTAAAAATATCCCTTAATTAATAAAAATAAATCGATTGGAAAAGTGAAGCCTCAAAAATACTCAAAATAGCACAAAATGCTACTCGAAAGATTCGCACAAAATAAACATAATGGCGAGCATAAAAACTAATAGCATAGGTGAGGGGAAAATACGAGCAAAACAAGCTACAAAATAAACCGCAAGATCAACTCTGCAAGATAAGCACTCCAAGACAAGCACTCATAGTCTAATCATCGGCTGAAAAAATGCAAAAGAAAACTCACAAAACTAAATCGCTGAAGGCTAAATTGGCGGGAATCCTTGTAAAAAGCCAGATTTAACAGCCTTTCTGGCCATGTAACACTTTTACTTAGTAACCCTTTTGCTAACAGCACTGCCCACAAGCTCGCGCAAAGACACGCCCGCAAGACTTGCCGAAAAACTCGCTCTATAGTCGCAAAGAGCAGAAAGATCGCAATCGACTATGTTGCGAGAAAGAACCGCTCGCCAGTCCATCGCACTCTCAGCATCGCCATAAGCCGAAAAAGCTCCATAAACCCTAGAGAGAACACCCCTAACCCTCTTGCCAACCCTGATATCGCTGGTGCCTAGCTCTCGTAGCGAGCCATCAAGATCGCGCACAAAAAACTCCATCATCGAGCGTAAAACTAAATCATTGCGCGGCGAAAAATGCCGCATGTAAAGATACATATGCAGAGTCAATGAATCTAGACGACCATCCGCCGTATCCACTAACCTGCAATCCGTAAATAAACGCTCGTTGCGCGACGCACGCACCGCGCTTTTATATAGCAACTCCCCATAGCGACGCGACAAACGTCTGCGAGCTAC
>JABAAS010000052.1:2558-5277 GCA_014238625.1 Alphaproteobacteria bacterium
TAGACAACTATGCAGCGAAAATCAACTCAACGCCAACGACCTTATCTGGCCGATATTCATCATCGAGGGAAATCAATCCATACCCATAAAAGCCATGCCGAATGTCTCGCGCATAGCACTAGGGCAACTCGCAAAAATCGCAGAAAAAGCCGAAAGCCTGAACATAAACGCACTCGCGCTATTCCCAGTTATCGAAAAACAAGCAAAAACACTCAACGCGCAAGAAGCATGGCGCAAGGGAAACCTCATCAGCAGAGCTCTGCAAATACTAAAAGACTTCAAACTCATAACCTTTTGCGATGTCGCGCTCGACCCATATACAACGCACGGGCATGACGGTATCGTCAGCAACAAGGGCTACAATAATAAAGCCTTCATCGACAACGACCTAACCCTCAAAGCCCTAGCAAAACAAGCCCTCGCACTAGCAGAAAGCGGCGCCGATGTAATCGCTCCCTCAGATATGATGGACGGGCGCATCGGATACTTGCGCCAAATACTCGACGCGCAGGGATTCCAAAATATACCGCTCGCAAGCTACGCCGCAAAGTTCGCATCAAACCTATACTCCCCATTCAGAGAAGCGCTAAACGCACCACGCTCACAAAAAGAACGAGACGGAATAACAGCTCCGCGTGATAAAAAATCATACCAGATAGACTACGCCAACTCGGATGAAGCATTGTGGGAAATCGCGCTCGACGTCAACGAAGGCGCCGATATACTCATCGTGAAGCCCGCCATACCATACCTAGACATCGTGCTAAAAGCGAAACAACAATTCGCCATGCCCATAATATGCTACCATGTCTCAGGAGAATACTCGGCAATCGCAACTGCCGCTAAAGAAAACTACTTCGACGAAAAAGAGGTCGTCTTAGAGCAACTAACCGCATGCAAAAGAGCCGGCGCCAGCGCGATAATCTCATACTATGCTCCACGCGCCGCACAATGGTTGCAAAAATAATAAAACCAAAACTAAAACTAAAGTAAAAGGAAAAATGCAAGCTAGAGGTAAAGTCGAGACTATAACTATCGAGGAGGAAATGGAAAAATCCTACCTCGAATACGCCATGAGCGTCATCGTCGCCAGAGCTCTGCCAGACGCAAGAGACGGACTAAAGCCAGTCCATAGACGAATCCTACACGCAATGCGCGAAGGCGGCTACGACGCAGATAAACCCTATCGGAAATGCGCAAGAATCGTCGGAGAGGTCATGGGAAAATACCATCCGCACGGCGATATTCCCGTCTACGATTCTATGGTGCGCATGGCGCAAGACTTCTCTATGCGCTTGATGCTAATCGACTCGCAAGGAAACTTCGGATCGCTCGACGGAGATAAACCCGCCGCTATGCGATACACAGAAGCTAGACTCAGCAAAGCCGCAGAAGCCTTGCTCGAAGATATCGAAAAAGATACCGTCGATTTTCAACCCAACTATGATGGCTCCCTCGAAGAGCCTAAAGTGCTGCCTGCGCGAATACCTAATCTGCTCATAAACGGCGGCGGCGGAATCGCCGTCGGAATGGCAACTAACATTCCTCCTCATAACCTAGGAGAGGTATGCGCACTTTGCAGAAAACTACTCGACCAACCACAGCTCTCCATCGAGCAGATGATAGAAGAATTGCCAGGACCAGATTTTCCTACCGGCGCCTTGATACTCGGTAGCGAGGCGATTAAAGAATGCTATCGCAGCGGTAGAGGAACTATAACCCTGCGCGCCAGAGCCAGCATCGAGCCCATGGGCGCCGGCAAGTCGCTACTACTATTTACCGAAATACCCTATCAGACCAACAAAGCTAGAATCATAGAAAGAATAGCAGAGCTCGTACGCGAGAAAAAAATAACCGGAATCTCCGAGCTGAGAGACGAGTCCGACAGGGAAGGACTCAGAATAGCCGTCGAGCTAAAGACTAACGCTAATCCACAGCAAGTACGAGCTTTGATCTTCAAGCATACCATGTTGCAGACTAGCTACAGCATACAACTGCTCGCGCTCGACAGAGGGCAGCCTCGCGTGATGAACCTAAGTGATTTGCTACACGCATTCCTAAACTTCCGCGACGAAGTCTTGCAGAGGCGAACTCAATTCTTACTCAACAAAGCGCAAAAAAGGCTACATCTCCTATACGGCTTGCTGGTCGCAGTCGACGAAATCGAAAGGATCGTCGCAACAATACGCAGCGCAAAAGACACAGAGCAAGCACGAAAAGCCCTCATGGAGTCTAGCTGGAGCTCTAAAGCTATCGATAGCCTGTTGCTAAAAGCTCAACAGCAACAGCAGCTAGAGCAAGGTCAATACTCGCCAATAATGGGTGTGCAAATGGGCATGATGGTGGACGAAAAAGATGGCTCGTGCCGATTCTCGCTAGCTCAATGCCAAGCAATCCTAGAGCTGCGCTTGCAACGTTTAGTGGGGCTCGAAAAGCAAAAATTGCTCGCGGAGGCGCAAGAAAACCTCGAGCGCATCACCGAATACCTAAAGATGCTCGCATCTAAAAAAATCCGCTCGCAAGCCATAAAGCAAGAGCTCTTGCTCGCAGAAAAACAATTCGCAACCCCTAGGCGCACAGGAATCATCCCGCAAGAACTCTCGGTCGAACAAGACGCAGAAATACTCGTGCCTCAAGAAGAAGTCGTCGTTACCATAACCAGAAACGGATATGTCAAAAGAGTCGAAAGTGCCATATTCCGTAGCCAGTCACGCGGCGG
>JABAAS010000052.1:5962-8474 GCA_014238625.1 Alphaproteobacteria bacterium
GGGAAGGGAGTCAAAAATATAATACTCGCAGAGCCAGATGACGAGGTCGTAGACAGTATGCTGGTCGCTGAAAAAGACTTGCTAAATCTATATTCAACGCTCGGACAATTCACTCGTATAAATGCCGATAGCGTACGCCTATGCGGGCGTACAGCCAGAGGCGTACGCTTGTTCGATCTAAAAGATGGCGAAAAACTGGTCGCTATCGGAAAAATCATACAAAAATCTCAACAACTCGAAGAAACTGAACCGCAGCCCGAAAAACAAAAGCTACAACAACAAGCAGAACAGCAAGAAACTGAGCAGCAAGAAACTGAATCTGGCGAGGATGACCTATTCGCCTAAAAGATACTATGACAGAAAATACCGCTTTCTACCCAGGCTCCTTCGACCCCATAACTAACGGACATATCGATATCGCTACCAGAGCGCTAAAATTGTTTGATCGCGTAATAGTCGGAATCGCTTCTAGTCTCAACAAAAATACCCTATTCTCGCCAGAAGAGCGTCTGCTACTGGTGCGAGAGGTTATCGGAAAAACATTCGCACAGCAGAAACAAAGAATCATCGTCGTCGGATTCAACTCGTTGCTGATCGAAAGCATGCGAGAGCATAAAGCCAAAGTCGTGTTGCGCGGTATGCGAGCCGTCTCCGATTTCGAGTTCGAGTTCCAGCTCGCAAGCATGAACAGAGCGCTAGAGCCGCAAATCGAAACCATATTCCTAACTGCTTCCGAAAAATACCACTTCCTATCCTCTCGATTCGTACGCGAAATCGCGCTGATGGGCGGCGATGTCAGCGCGTTCGTACATCCAACCATATCTAAGGCGCTCGCAAAAAAATCAATACGCAATAAAGTTGATACTCAATGAGTTAACTGCTCGATAAACAAAATCGCAATAAAAAATACGCAAAAATTAAATACGAGATAAAATATGCTCGCAAAATCAAAGCCAGAACTGAAGACAAAAATAAGGTTAGACCTCAGCCCAAGATTGCTCGAATATAAGCGCGTAAACTGGCGCGGAATGTGGGCGCTATACCAACGCGAAGTGCGGAGATTCCTCATCGTTTGGGTGCAGACCGTGGCAACCCCAGCCATAACAGCTCTGATACTCCTAGCCATATTCTCTCTTGCCTTCGGACGCGCAGAGCTGAAAATCGCAAACCTGCCCTTCGCAACTTTCATAATGCCAGGACTCGTGATGATGAGCGTCATACAAAACGCCTTCGCTAATACCTCATCATCTATCCTCGCTAGCAAAATGCAGGGAAATATCGCAGACCTGCTGCTCGCACCCCTCAACGCCGCAGAGCTAACTCTAGCCCTGATCGCAGGCGGAGCAACTAGAGGATTCGGCGTCGGAATACTCGTCGTCTTCGCCCTAATGCCATTCATCGAGTTCCAGTTCATTCATCCCGCATACATAGTGTATAATATCCTATGCGCCGCCGTGTTGATGGCAAGCCTCGGTGCCTTCGCAGGATTATGGGCAGAAAAATTCGAGCACGGCGCAGCTCTGACTAGCTTCGTCGTCGTACCATTGTCTTTCCTATCCGGAACATTCTATCAAATAGGAAACTTGCCAGAGCCCTTCCAAACTATAGCTCGCCTAGACCCCCTATTCTATCTGGTCGACGGATTGCGCTACGGATTTACCGATCTCTCCGAAAGCAATCCCCTGAAAAGCGCAGTAGCACTCTTCCTAATAACCGCCATCGCATACTTCTCAATATGGCTACTGTTCAAAAAAGGTTATAAAATAAGAACATAGCTGGTAAGTAGTCTCTTGCTCTCTAAAAAAGCTAGTTCAACTCTCACTTCTCACCTCTCTCCTGCACGCCGTCGGAAGACCAGAAAGCGCATCGAGGCAAAGTTGACGCATAACGCAACGCCAGCACCAAAGGCAAGCGCTATAACCGGATAACGCGCAGCTAGCGGTAGCCATAAAAGGCATAGCGTGAAAGCTCCTAAATTGATAAAACCACCTAAAACCATCAATGGATAGTAGAAAAGCAGAGAGCCACTACCCTTCCTAGCGCGGAAAGTCCAATGCTTGTTACCAAACCAAGTGAATAAAACGCCTAGCGAAAAGCCAAAGCAACGCAAAAACAAAGTCTCGGTAACACTCGTGGGTGGGAAAAGCTCTATGAGCAAGGTAAGGCTCACCGCATCGACAACAAAACCGCCAGTGCCAACGAACGCAAAAGGCAGAAAAAAGCGTAGCTCGGAGCGAAACCAGAAGAAAAATCTGCCGCAAAATCTGTGGAAAAAATTAAGCAAAATTTATCTGGAAAACTCGAGCTTGTCTATTCTGATTGACGGATGGGAGAAAAACACGGAGGGGAGAAAAACAGGGTTTGACAACGATAAGGGGGGGGGGGAGACTTATCCCCTCTCGGGAACCTCGCGTCTTCTAGCGGGTGCGCACAGCGCACCTTCTTCCCATGAACACAACGAAACGCGTAGCAAAAAAGATGAAAATTAGTCTAAGCCCCTAATACCTAATAC
>JABAAS010000053.1 GCA_014238625.1 Alphaproteobacteria bacterium
TCTACCGCCTCTCGCTGCTTATCGTTTAGAGATGCTAGCCATTCGCGCTCGAAGCGCACGAGCAACTGTTCTGTCATAGAGATTTTATTTTCATTGCTTCTTGTTTTTGAGCCTTATTCTTGCGGCGTATTTAGCCTATCTCTGAGTTACTTTTCAGATCATTTTTTAGACTATTTTTTACACATTGACTCTCTAAAGGCAAACGAGCAGAATCCCTGCGCGCTTGCAGAAAAATTCTACTAATCGTTAGAAACGAGACAAAGTTAATATAGATACCATTTGAGCATGCAAGAATCCTCAAGAGAAGCCCCTAGAGCTGCCTCACCCGAGGCATCGAGCACTGGATTGCAACAGACGAGCCTATCTGAGACGCTACGCTTTGAACTCCAAGAGTCGATCGAATCCGCTTGGCAACAACGCGACAATCTTTCTGGTTGCTCTGACGCGCGTTCTTCTGTGAAGCAGGTTTTATCCCACCTAGATACAGGAACTTTACGCGCTGCAGAGAAGCGAGATGGAGAATGGATTACCAACGAATGGGTTAAGAAGGCGATACTTCTTTCTTTCCGCCTCAATCCCATGAGGATTATAAAGGGAGCTCCCGATGGTGGTTTCTGGTGGGATAAGATAGATAGCAAGTTCAAAGATTGGAAGGAGTCGGACTTTCGCGCGGCGAGTTTTCGCGCGGTTCCCAGTTGTATAGTCAGGCATGCGAGTTATATTGCGCGCGATGTTATCCTTATGCCGAGCTTTGTCAACATAGGAGCTTATGTAGGTGAGGGCACGATGATCGACACTTGGTCTACGGTTGGCAGCTGTGCGCAGATAGGCAGCCGAGTTCATATTTCTGGCGGTGCTGGTATCGGGGGAGTTTTAGAGCCACTACAAGCTCGCCCTGTTATTATCGAAGACGATTGCTTCATCGGCGCGCGCGCGGAGGTAGCGGAGGGAGTTCTGGTAGAGCAAGGCAGCGTTCTTGCTATGGGCGTCTTTTTAGGACAATCGACCCGTATAATCGACCGCGCGAGCGGAGAGACTTATTTCGGTCGAGTGCCTGCTTATTCTGTAGTTGTGCCTGGCAGCTTGCCTGCCAAGCATTCTTTGCCAGACGGAAGTCCAGCGCCCAACCTTGCTTGCGCTGTTATCGTTAAAAAAGTTGACGCGAAAACGAAGGCGAAGACCTCGATCACCCAGCTTCTGCGAGATGCGAACGAGCATGCTTGAGAAGCCTCGCAATGATGGCGATGCGCTGTCTAGTTGTCCGCAAGATTTTCTCCCTGTAGACTTGGCACAAGAGCTATTGCGCCATAAGAGCCCGACCCCTGCGCGAGGGGCTATTTTTGCGCAAACGCAAGGCTGGCTACAGACGCTAGGTTTTTCTTGCAAACTACATCGCTTAGGCTCAGGCGATGAGACGACCGACAACCTTTATGCGCGTATTGGCTCAAATAAGCCGGTGCTTGCCTTCTGCGGACACCTAGACACGGTGCCAGAGGGGGAGGAGCTATTATGGTCTTCTCCTCCTTACGATGGACTTATCAAGGACGGCTTGCTAGTAGGCAGAGGAAGCGTTGATATGAAGAGCTCGGTTGCTGCTTTCATCGCTGCGACGCGACGATTTCTCGCGCTTGATGATAAGCTTAGTGGCTCTATAGTTTTTTTGCTGACTGGCGATGAGGAGGGCAGAGCTACCTTCGGCACGCGAGCCTTGCTAGAAGTTTTGCGCGATGAGGAAAAGGACTTCGATGCCTGCCTTACGGGCGAGCCAACTTGCGCCGAGAGGCTTGGAGATAGGATAAAGATCGGACGCCGTGGCTCGCTCAGTTTGCGCATAGAGGCGCGCGGCAAGGCTGGTCACAGCGCGTATCCACAATATGCATGCAACGCTGCGCATATTTTGCTGGCGTTGTTGAACGATCTCACGAACATAGCCCTTGATAAACTTGCTACTAGCGAAGATTCTTCGCATGCCGCTTTCGAGCCATCGAACTTGCAAGTCTCTGGATTTTCGACCGACAGCTTTGTATCGAACATGTTGCCTGGCAAGGCAGAGGCGGTTATCAGCATTCGCTACAACACCAAACACGATGAGGACAGCCTGCTTACACTACTAGAGGAGAAGAGCCGTCGTTTTGAGAGCGAAGGCTCGCAGATTACCATCGAACGCCTTTCTGGCGCGCGAGCCTTCTACAGACAACCGGAACGCTTTGTTGCTTTAGTGTCGGAGGCTATCTGCGAGATAACTGGCATTGATCCGCAGTTATCGACCGAGGGCGGAACTTCCGATTCGCGTTTTATCCACCACCTATGCCCGACTCTAGACTTCGGTCCTGTTGGCAGGCAAATGCATGCTATCGATGAGAGCATCTTGGTGAGCGAACTCGAGATGCTTAGCGACATCTACCATGCTATTTTGCTGAGATTTTTCAGCGACAAGGATTAGTGCGAACCATTGACAAAAAGAATCGGCTACAAGATTCGTTGATGAAAGTTAACTACAAGAGTTAACCACGAGAGTTAAAATATGATTCTGATCGAAGATTTACTGCAACTTGATGCGATTTTAGTGCCTCTACAAGCCCGCTCTCTTCGCCATGCGCTAGAGTGCCTGCTCGACAAGATTGCGGAGAACCACCCGATCGAGAAGGATCGCGCGTTAGAGCTTTTAGTCGAGCGTGAGAAACTTGGCTCGACGGCTATTGGCAATGGCGTAGCCCTACCTCATACTTTAATCGAGAACATCGAGGGTGCTGTTGGTTGTTTTGCGCGCTTGGCAAAACCGATAGAGTTTGACGCGCCGGACGATAGGGGAGTTGATTTGTTATTTTTGTTGCTTGCTGATAAGGCTGGCGGTGCGCAGCATGCTAGGACGATTTCGCATATTTCGCGCATCATGTCGCAGCGCGATGTGCAGAATGAGATCAGGCGTGCGAAAAACCGCAACGACATCCACGAGGTATTTAAAAAGAGTGAAAGTGGTGCGCGCGCGCAAGATTAGGTACGAGAGTAGGTGACGCTCGAGGTTAATAAAAGATTTTCGCATAAACTTTCGGTAGATAATTTGTCGTGCGTTGCGGGCGGGCGAACATTATTTTCGGCTCGCTCTTTTAGACTTAGTGCTGGCGAGCTTCTTGCGGTTGATGGTGCGAATGGCAGTGGCAAGAGTTGCCTTTTGCGTAGCCTTTGTGGTTGCGTTAAGTTTGCGCGTGCGGGTAGCCGCGTTTTTTGGAACGAGCGGCTTATCGCTTTGGCGGAACTTACGCGAGAGTGTATGCGCGTAGGTCATAATGCGCCTTTTTTGGCGGGCTTGAGTTTATTTGAGAATTTGCAGTTTTGGTCTGATATATTTGCAAAAGAGGCGGCAGCAAGTCCAGACAAACTACCTTTGAACAGCCAAACCCTGAACAACTTGGCTGTGACCAATCTAGGACGCGCGAGCACCAGCTTTGCCTTGTCTTCTTTTTGGCATAAGCCGACTTGGCGTTTGTCTGCGGGACAAAAGCAGCGCGGAGCTTTGTCGATGCTTGCGCTGAAACCGCAAGCGAGCCTCTGGCTACTGGATGAACCGCACGCTGCACTTGATGCTGATGCGCGAGCGAGCCTAACAGATTGCATCGAGTCTCACCTTAGCGATGGAGGAATGGCGATTGTTGCGAGCCACGAAGACCTTTCTGCTACCGCGCAACATAGATTGACGCTATGCGATTAGAGCGATTAGCGCGAATAGCAAAATATCTGATTATTTTTATCAAATTATCTTTCTTTAATCACTTTGCGTTCACTTAGGTTTATAGCAATTTTGCGAGTGTTACTTTTGCGCGAATGGCGATTCGCGCGAAGAGAGCGTAGCGCGTTGTGGATTACGCCTGCCTTTGTTCTTCTATCGAGCGGGATACTTGCCTTTGCTTTATCGCCTTTGTCTTTTGCTCCTTTTTCTCTTTCGCCTTCAATTTTATTTTCAGCGAATAGTGGCTTGCTGCTTTGCTTTGCCTGCATGCTTGCTTTAGACGGGTGGTTTTCGCGCGATGGCGAACAAGAAACGCTAGAGATATATGGTTTGAGCGAATACGGAACTTTATTATTTGTCTGTGGCAAGTTTTTGAGCTTTCTTCTGCTACGAGGACTTCCTACAGCCTTTAGCGTTGCGTTAGCGGTTTTGTTTTATCCGCGCCTTATGCTCTCGCCTTTATCTGCTTTTTTGGTAGCTTTACCGATTTTATGTTTATGTTTAGTTGCGATTGCTTCGATCGGACTTTTTGTGTCAGCCTTGAGCTTGCATACGGACGCGCGTTCAGAGAATGCTCTACTATTGAGCTTACCTCTTTTTGTTGCTCCATTAATTTTCGCGATCGCTTGCCTATCGTCTGGCTTATCACAGGAGGATGAGATAATTCTTGGTTTTCTGCCGTCGCTACTTTTATTAAGCGGCACGAGTTTTCTTGCTCTTGCGCTTTTACCGATCACGGCTTTTTTGCTCGATTCGTCAAATTGAAAACGAGATATTAGAGGAGATACTATATTCGATAATGAAGAAACTTTTACGATTGACGACTCCTTCTTCTGTGCGCTCTTTGTCGAACAACCTGCGCGGCTTTTGCTTGCTAGGCGCGGTTTTGTGCGGCGGCTTCGGAGTAGCTTGGGGCGCGTTATTTGCACCTGCCGACTACTTACAGGGCGAGTCTGTGCGCATCATTTACCTACATGTGCCGAGTGCTATCTTGTCGAGCGTTCTGTATGGCACAATGGCACTCTTTTCTGCGATTTTTTTGATTACGCGCCTATCGGCATTTGCCTTGCTCTGCCAAGCGATAGCCCCGATAGGCTTATTATATACGGCACTGTGCATTGTTACGGGTTCTATCTGGGGGAAGCTTAGTTGGGGTGCTTGGTGGGTTTGGGATGCGCGCCTGACTTCTCTTCTTGTTCTTTTTTTTCTTTACATCGGCTACTTTGCGCTGAACGATGCTTTTAGCGAGCGAGCGCGAGCTCGTATAGCGACCTCTGTTTTAGTTCTTGTCGGGGCTATAGACCTTCCGATCATCAAGTTTTCTGTTGAATGGTGGTATAGCCTGCACCAGCCTGCTTCTTTACTGCGGCGAGGAGGTAGCACTATCCACCCCGAGATTTTACAACCTCTGCTACTATCTATCGTTGGCGCGAGTTTTTTTGCTGCTTGGGCGACCTTTATGGTTTATGAGAACATCTCTCTTTCGATACGCCTTCAGCGTTTAGAGTCGAGCGACTCTGCGTAGATATAAGCTACTAAATGTAACCGAACGCCTGCTTGCGACTTTCACCTATACTGCTTCTGCTATGCTTAGTTTTTTTCTTTCTCTGCCCCCGCTAGTCTTGCTTGCCTATATAGTTTTTTTCCTAGCCCTATGTTTGTTTGCGAGTATTTTATGCGCCCGGCGGCGTAGGCTACGAGTTAGAATCGAGAGGAGGCATTTGTCAGATAAGAAACGCTTATGAAAGAATGGATACGAAAGAGGATGATGCGGCGCCTAACGGCGATAGCGATGCTATTGAGTTGCGCGGGCTTAGGGGTTTTTTTGATTTTAAGTGCGTTGCGAGAGAACATAGTTTTTTTTCTTGTCCCGTCGGACATAGCGGCGCTCGAGGTTGACGATAGCTCTGCTGGCAACAATGGTGCAAAAAAAAATGATAATAGAAACGAGAGCAGTGACATCAGTGACGAGCGCAGAGACGAGCGCATTGTTGGCAGACGCATTAGGCTCGGCGGTCTGGTCGTAGAGGGTAGCTTGGCGCATGATGAGACGAGCGGCGAGATTAGTTTTGTTTTGACGGACGGACAAGCACGAGTTGCGGTTAACTATCGCGGCATTTTGCCGGACTTGTTCCGCGAGGGACAGGGTGTTGTTGCCATCGGTGAGGTTACCTCGCGTTCGTCTGATACAAGCATGCGCGCAACTTTCCGTGCCGAGCGCGTACTAGCGAAGCACGACGAGTATTATATGCCGCGCGGATTAGAGAAAAGCTTGAAAAAGCGCGACCTATGGCGCGAAGAACCATAAATAAAACTATAGCCAATATGAGCGTTAGCATAGAGCATGAGAGTTGAGCATGGCGGTTGAGCATGACGGTTGAGATAGGTCACTACGCGCTAGTTTTGGCTCTTTGCGTAGCGAGCGCGCTTGCGCTACTACCAGCTTTAGAGCTATGCGGATTTTTCGGCTTCTCGCAAAATAATGGCGCAGAGACAACCGCCTCTCTTGCGAGCAAACCAACGGGGGCTACAAAAAACTCTACAACCACGAGCTTTGACACGAGCCCTATTGCTGGCCTTGCGCGTCCGCTGGCGGGAGCGCTCTTTTTGCTATGCTTATTTTCGAGTGCAATGCTTATCCGCGCTTTTTTGCTCAGCGACTTCTCTGTGCTACTAGTTTGGCAGAACTCCCACTCACAGAAACCCGATCTATATAAATTCGCTGCCTTGTGGGGCAATCACGAAGGCTCGATGTTGCTCTGGGTTGTTGTGTTAAGCGCATTTGCAGCCATGATAGCTTTTTTCAGCAGAGCCTCGCGCCTTATGCGACTAACTCTTGCGATACAGAGCGGCATCTGCGCGTTATTTTTAGCTTTCACGCTTTTTTTCTCGAATCCTTTTGCGCGTTTATACCCAGCTGCGCTAGACGGACAAGGATTGAATCCGATTTTACAGCACCCTGCTTTAGCGATTCACCCTCCGCTTCTTTATCTTGGCTATGTAGGTCTTTCTGCGGCTTTCAGCGCGACTTTGGCGGGACTGATATTGAACGAGCTGCATATTGATTGGGCGAAGAGTGTTCGCGTTTGGACTCTTGTCGCTTGGAGTTTTCTAGGTGCGGGCATCACGCTTGGAGCTTTTTGGGCTTACGAGGAGCTTGGTTGGGGAGGCTTTTGGTTTTGGGACCCGGTTGAGAACGCCTCCCTAATGCCGTGGCTTTTGGCGAGCGCGGGCTTGCACGCGCTTATGTCTTACATTAAGACGGGGCGTCTTCTTTCTTGGGCTATCTTGCTAGTTTTGCTTGCTTTCAGCGCGAGCCTTCTCGGCACTTTTCTTGTGCGCTCTGGCGTTCTGGTCTCGGTGCATAGCTTTGCGAGCGATCCTCTACGCGGCATTCTTATTTTGCTATGCGTTAGCTTTATCACGGGTAGCTCGCTATGCCTTTTTGCTTGGCGCAAACTATCGGAGACAAATCTGGCAGACACGGACAAGACTACTGGCGAACCTGCCAAAAAAAATACTAAGGAAAATACTAAGCCAAGCTCTGATAGCCGCATCCCTCTGCTTTCACGAGAGACTGGACAGTTCTTCAATGTTTTACTTTTGAGCTGTTGCTGCGCGTTAGTTATGCTGGCTACTCTCTACCCACTATTTTTCGAGTTTTTCACGGGTGGCACACTATCGGTTGGACCACCCTACTATGCGAGCGTTCTTACCCCATTTTTTTTGCTTTTGATAGCAATCTTAGGACTTCTACCGGTTTTGGGTTGGGGAGGTAGCTCGATTGCGCGTATTAAGCGACATATTTTTTGGGCGGCGCCGATTTCTTGCGGTTGCGGATTGGCGATGATAGTTTTTGCTAGCACGAGTGCGACGGCTGCTATTGCTGTTGCTTTAGGGCTATGGGCATTAATTGGGGCATTGATTGGGTTATGGACTGATGGTTTTCGCAGGCGTAGCTCGAGGCAGGGGCGCGGTGCGAACATTGCGCACGCGGGCATTGCTATTTTGCTTATAGCGGTAGCTTGCGCGAGCCTTACGGATATAGAAAAGTTTCGCAGACTTAGCCCTGGCGAGCGCATTACGATCGATAGCGCGTTCTCCTCGTCGACTTTAGAGCTACAAGACATTTTTACCAAACGCGGAGCTAACTACCAAGAAAGTGGAGCCCGCTTTGCCTTTATGGACAAGGAGAAGATTCTATCGCCCTCACGCAGAGTTTATCATCCTAGTAAAATCGAGACTACGGAGGCTGCTATTGATCGCAATATTTATAGAGACATCTACTTAACAATTGCTACAATAAGTAGAGTTGCAAGCGACCCATCTTCAGAACCCGACGATAGTTTGTCGGTGCGCATTCAGATTAAACCACTGATGTTTTGGGTTTGGCTTGGAGCTGGCATCACAGTATTAGGTGGCATTTTATCTTTGCTACCAAAT
>JABAAS010000054.1 GCA_014238625.1 Alphaproteobacteria bacterium
CTGTCCTATATCCAGCGGCGCGAGTCTATCGAGGATTTTTCTTGCGAACTGCATATCGCGTCTATCGCGCCTATTTGCTTTTATGCGTCCGAGCTCGCCCACTCGCGCGGGACATAACGAGGGGCATATCTCCTGCGGAGCTACCACCTTGATAGAGAACAATCCTATCAATCGAGCAACGCGTCGCATAACTCGATCATCGCCATAGCGCGAGACTAAGAGCCTTGTTATGAATGCGAGTATCGGGTTTCTGCTCGCTCTCTGCCCTTCGCGCTTGTTGCTACTGCGCCTATATTTTCCCGCGAAGACCACTCTTTTGATGGCGTTTTTGCGTGCCAGAAGCAGAGCTTGCCATGGGCTTTCCGGAAACAAGACACGGCAGCCCTGAAAGGACTTAAGGCTGGATTTATGATTAAATTTGGCGCGCGCGCCTTCACCACGCGCGAGCATTATGATAAGAGGCTTCTCGCCGCGAGCGATGCACTCCCTTGCGATGATAGGCGCGAGACTACCTTCTCCAGCGACGATGGCGAGCTCTGAACGCTGGCTACTTTGATCGAGCTGTTTTCGCCTGCTTGTATTTTTATTTTTGTTCGAGTTTTTTCGTTGTTTTTCCGATACTGGTTTATCTGGCGAGGGTCGACTTATCCCGCGTTGCTTTACTCTATGCTTCGATTTGTTCATCGGTATAACGAGATTTATTTACATCTGGGTATGGTTGCAACCAGGGGTATCGATGCGGAGCTTCGACGAACTCGCATATTTTCTGTACATCTTCGCAAGACTCGAACTCTTGCTTGACGCTTTGCGCGCGCTTGTCGAATGCGCCTTTGACTTGAGTTAGTCTTTCGTAGAATTTTTTCAAGGCAGCGACGTCCTTTCGTTCAGTTCCGCGCATCAACAGCCCTCGAACATTAATGCCGCGCAGGCAGTGTCTGGTCGCTACCATCATCGGTGGCACATCGAACATTAGCTCTGTTCCAGCTATCAGGTAGCAGTCCTGTCCAATTTTTACGAACGGTTGTGTTGCGCATTTTCCCAACAGCACTGTGCGCTCGCCGATATGCGTATGACCAGACAACCCGCAGTAAGCTCCCAAGATAGCCGCACTCCCGATGCTACAATCGTGCGCAATATGCGATTTGCTCATAATATAACAACCCTCACCGATGCTTGTTAGTCCACCGCCAACTTGACTGCCTCGATTTATGGTAACCTGCTCTCGTATTATAGATTTAGCCCCGATGCTCAAGCGAGTATTCTCTCCCTTATCGCTGATATGTTCTGGCTTTCCTCCTAAGGCCGCGAAGGGATGTATCTCGCAACCATCGCCAATTTCGGTATTCCCTTGTATCGAGACATTGGCGGCTATATGGCAATCCTCGCCGATGACGACATTCTCGCCTATTTCGACCCAAGCTCCGATGCGCGCCGAGTTTGCTACTCGCGCTTTCTTATGAACCTGCGCCCATGAGTTGATATTCACGAGTCTATAGCCTTGAGCTTATCGCTATAGTTTTTCTGGCAAAAGCATTGGCGCTGAGGCAAGCTATTTTCTCGTAGCTATTTTTTGCAACCATAAAGTTTTTTAGGCTGCGTTTCTTCACGCGGCACTAGTTCCGAGCATAGCCATGACCTGTCCATCTGCTACAACTTTTCCATCGACTTTTGCATTACCCTTACAACGCCATAGGAGATTGCCATCGTGCAATCGCTCGCGAGTTTTTTCTACATGTACTTCGAGCAGGCAACCAGGCAAGACTGGACTCCTGAATCGCGCGCTATCGATCCCAACGAAGTAGATATTGCTTTTTAGCAAGCTAGTCGTGTTAGACACGCTGTAGACTATGCTAGCTACTTGAGCCATCGCCTCGAGTATTAAAACGCCTGGAAAGATAGGTCTGTCCGGAAAATGTCCTTGAAACCACGGGTCGCCCGAAGAAATAGCCTTGATACCGACCCCTGAGTGCGAGGCAAAAATTCGCTCGACTCGATCGATCAGCAGAAAAGGGTATCGATGCGGCAAGATTTTCAAAATGTCGTTGATATCTTGGTCTGGTAGCCTTTTTCTTTGGCTAGCGTCTGGAGCGTCCAACTCTTCGGATAGATTATCTTTCATGCGGAGTTCTTATTCGGTTTATTTTGCTGTTCTTGCAGTAGTCTATCTATTTTTTTGCGGCGATGCAATTCCTCGCGCAAGGGTATAGCTGGATTTCCAAAGAAGATTTTACCTTCTCCCCGTAGATCGTGCTTGACGGTTGAGCCGTTCATCAACTGCACTCCTTCGTGTAGTGTTACGTTTGGCCAAAAAGAGCATAGCCCGCCGACGGCGACTCGGTCTTTGATGACTACACCTTGCCCGGTTCCTATACAGGCACCGGCTGTTACATATTGTCCTATGCGCGTTGAGCCAGATAGTGCAGCGCGCGAGGATAAGATAGAATAATCTCCGATCTGGCAGTTATGAGCGATTATGCTCTGGCAGCCGATGCGGACATGCTCACCGATGATTGTATCGTCGAGCGTGCCGCCTCCGATGCTGCTTGCCATAAATATCTGACTCCCTCTACCAATACGGACGCCGCCGAGTTGCGGAAAGTTGTAAGGAATGTTCTGCGTATCGCGCATTATGCCAAAATCTTGTCCTCCTATCACGCAGGCTTGGTGTAGCCAGACCTCGTCCTCGATGATGCTGTTAGCGATGAATACTTTTGCTGAGATCCTACATCTCTCTCCTATCTTGACATTCTTTTCGATGACGCAATGGCTATCGATTATGCTACCTGCGCCGATCTCTACTCCCTCGGCGATCACGCTGCATGCGCCAATATGCACAGGGCTATGCAGACGCGCGCTGCTGTCGATTATTGCGGAATCCGCTATGTAGTGCTCTAGCTGCTGCTCTTTGATAGCGAGAATGCGCTCAACGATTGCGCACCAGATTTGCTTCGGATCTTTAGTCTCGATAAGGGTTGCTTGCGGGGAGGAGTTGCCTGCTCGATCGCGAGTCAAACGCGCTAGTTCAGGTGCCAGCAAGCAGGAGACGCCGAGTGGCAATTCTAGAATCTCTTTCAGACGTCGAGGCTCTGACAAAAAACATAAATCACCGAGCCTGCGCGCGCTGGTCAGGGTTGTCAATCTTTCGACTCTGTTGCCAGAAGCTTGGTCTGGCACGAGGCAGGGGAGCCCTGCGAGCAGAGTTTCCAGCCTCCACTCTTGGTCTGGCGAGTAAGAGCGTAAGTCCACGAGAAACTGTCTTTATGTCTTTGGGGTTATAGTTTTCTTTATACTTTTTGCGCAAAATTTTCTAGGCGCTACTCTACTTTTTGCGTCAAGGCTTTTTGCGTTAAGGTTGGGGCTGCAAGAACTATGTGATGTGCTACAGGAGTCGTTCTTGTTAAAGCTTTTTGAGTTTTTTGTTCACCCGCTTCACCACTTCCTTGGTAATGTCCATCTCCTCGCTCTTATGTATGACCATCACCGCGTTTAGTACTATGGAGATATTTCGCTCTTTGCCGATCTTAGCGGTTGCATCGTCTATTTCTTTGTTTAGTGTCTGTTCGGCTTTTTGCACCTTTTGGTCTAAGGCGAGTTTTTCCTTTCCCATTTCTTGGTTATATTGCACCTGTTTTTGCTTTAGCTGTTGCTGTTTTTGCTGGAAGTCAGCAGGCGAGAAGTTATTTTTACCCTCGATCAATTCTCGATTTCCTTTAGTAAGTTCCTCTTCGTACGAGCGAGCTTTTTTCTGCCAGTTCTTGACATCTACTTCCAGTTTTTTTTGAAAAGTCTTCCAAGCATTAGATTGGCTAGCGACCGCCGCTTTATCGACTATCGCGATGCTTGCCTGCTGAGCGAGTGCCTTTGTCATCGACATATGTGCGTATGTTGCGAATGCTATAAATAAAAATGTTGCGATGGCTGTATATTTTGTTACTCGTTTCATTTTGTCTCCTAGTTGCATGTTTGGGTTGCGTGTTTCAGTTGCATATTTTGTTTATGTATTTTAAAAACTAGTTCCCACAGTGAAGTAGAACAGCTCTTCCTTGTCGAAAGATTCTTTGCTAAATGGTTTAGCCCATATGAATTGCAGAGGTCCTACAGGGGTTTTCCATAATATACCGCCGCCACCGCTCGCGCGCAGTTTATAATTCTCTTTGTAGTTACTATCGGAAGATAGGCCGAAAGGCAAGCCTGCTTCCAGAAACACCAAGCCCCTGATACCTATTTCTTCTGGGATGCCTATCGAGAAGTTGAAGTCGAGGCTAACCTTGGCAAAATTCTCGTTTCCGATAGCAATGTCATTTTCCCGTGCGCCAGTTCCGTATAATCGGAAGCCTCTTATTTTGGTGCGGTATCGTTCGGTGATGCGCAAAGGTTTGCCTAGCGGAGTTATGTTGCCGATGAAACTATCGAACTTTAAAAAACTACTCTTATATACTGGAAGTAGGTATATATAGTTTGCCTCGCTGCGTAGGTAGCGGCTGGTTGTTCCGAAATCGGCAATAGTTTGCCTGAGGCGCAACCACTGCCCTTTGTTAGGATTCACGGGGTTGTTGAGCCCGTTATATGTGAATGCGTAGCCAAGTGAGAGAGTATGGCAAGGGCAAATTTTTGTGTCCGCTAACACGATCTCGGAGACAACCGTTGGGTCTAGGTCTTTGATGCTCTCGAAACTATAATTGACTTGCCAGCTATTGCTCCAGCCTTTGCCAATGTCCAGCGATATTCCAGTGCCAAGATTTGTCTCCAAAATTCCGTAAGCTGTATCGTCTCGTTTTTCTCGGTTAGAAATTCCAAGAGTTATGAATGGGTTAATGGGTTGCTTACCGAGGTATCGTTGCGAGTATGTTACGCTAGTTTTTTGCGTATTTTTACTGATCGTTCCGCTCAGCTCGAACTTCTGTCCTCTACCTCTGAAGTTATTTTCGCCGAACGAAAACTGCCCGAAAAAAGCCTCTTGAGTTGAGTATCCTGCGCCGGCTTCGATTTTTCCAGTTGCTCTTTCTTTAACTATGAATCGCACTATCACCCTCTGCGGGTCTTGAGTTTCGATGATCTCTGGAGTGACAGCCTCGAAGTATCCTAACTTTTGCAGGCGTCGTATCGATTGGCGTATTTTCAGAGGTTGCAAGACATCGCCCGGGTTTATGGAGATCTCTCGTCGGATAACTCTATCCAGCGTATGGTCATTGCCTACTATTTCAACTTGCGCTACTTGCTTGGGCGTTATCCGTTGTACGTTAAATACTAGGTCTGCTTGAGATTCAGAGACGTCGAAGTTTGGTATCACCTCTATATCAACGAAGGTTACTCCTTGCTCGTTGAGTTTATCCAGCAGTCGCACTCTTGCTGTCTCGATCCGAGATGTTTTAAACAACCTTCCCTGTTTGACTTTAGAGCGCGCCAAGATTTTCGAGATAGGTTTTTGATCTATATCTTCTATATCGGTTTTAAAACTGACATTCCGTAGTCGGAATCGTTCTCCCTCATTGATAGAGATAGTTAGGATGAAGCCGCGTTTGTCGCGAGATAGCTCTGCGCTTGCTCCGATCACTTGTGCTTGTGCGAATCCGTGCTCGTGGTAGAAGTTTTCTATGGCTTGTCGGTCTGCTGCAAAACGCTCGACACTGTAGTAAGTTTGGCGTCCGAGGATTCGATAGAATCGAGCTTGGCGCGAATAGATCCTATCGAGTAGTTTTTTACGAGAGAATGAATTGTTGCCGAGGAAGGCGATTTTGCGAATCTTTGTCCTTCTGCCTTCCAGTATTTCATATACTAGGTTAACTCGATTTTCCTCTAGTTTGATGATGCGTGGTCGTACCTGCGCTGCGAATCGTCCGTATCTGCGGTATAGTTGCAGCACTCGTTCGACATCGCGCTGCACCTGCGTTTTAGACAAAGACTTCAAAGACCTCAGGCTAGTCTCACTTTCTAGGATAGGGTCTTTGACCACCTTATTACCCTCGAAAGCGATTAAATTTATGATAGGAGCCTCGACTAGCTCCACAACTAGATTGCTTCCCTTCCGTAGCAGAGCTACATTCTCGAAGCGTCCTGTTGCGTATAGATTTTTCAAAGCCTGATCCATTTTCTCTGCATCGAAAGTCTGTCCGATTTGCAGAGGAATCTGCAACAAAATGCTAGCAGGGTCGCTCCGCTGAGCGCCCTTGATGATGATGTCTCGAATTCGCGGCGCCTCCTGAGCGTACGAGCGATTAGCCGCCGCCAAAAGCACTAAGATCGTAGAGAAAAATACAAGCGCGATGAAATGGCGCATCAGATCTTCATGGAACGCTTGGAATTATTATGCGAAGAATATCCTGCCCCGTAACCCACAGCATCAATGCAGCAAGCATAGCCAGACCACAAAAGGAGAGCATCTGTTGTAGTTTCTCGCTCAAGGGTTTCCGCCGCACTAGCTCGATCGAGTAAAACATTAAATGTCCTCCATCCAGCATAGGTATGGGCAACAAGTTCAACAACCCTAAGTTAATCGATAAGATAGCGGTGAAAGAAAAGAATATAGCAATGCCAGCGCGACCAGCCTCGCCAGAGATTTGAGCTAGTCGTACAGGACCGCTGAGCTCGTCGGTGCTACGAGTGCCAGCGATCAGCTCTTTGATTGCGACTAGTATCTCGCGGCTCAGAGCTATGCTATCGCTAGTTGCGCGCCATACCGCCCGAGCTAATCCTAGTTGTTCGATTCTTCCATCTGCTAAGCGCACACCTATGCGATATTTGTTCTCATTTTCGAGTATTTGCGGACGCGCTTCGAGTTGCAATAGCTGATTTTCTCGCAAGATACTCAAGACTAGCTTGCGACCGCCGCTCTCCTCGATGATGCGAGCCAGCGTGCTGAATCTGTCTATTTCCTCGCCATCGACCCTGAGTATGCGGTCGCCCGCGCGTAAGCCCGCTTGTTCTGCTGCAGAGCCAGCAATGACCTCGCCTATGGGTATGCCTTCTTCTTTATCGATGACGGGTGCTCCTTGAGTTGCATATAGGACGCTAAAGATTAAGATAGCCAGCACAAAGTTTGCAACAGGACCTGCTGCGACTACCAGCATTTTTGCCCATAGAGGTTTTCCCATGAAGCCCTCGCTACGCCTTTGCGGAGGCATTTCTTCCAGTTCCTGCTGCGTCCAGCCCTCCATGCGCACATAGCCGCCTAAGGGTATCGAGGCTAGGCAAAATCGAGTGCCAGTCTTATTGTTCCAGCCGAAAATTTCTCGTCCGAAACCTACTGAGAAGACTCGAACCGCGATACCGCACCAGCGTGCAACTAGGTAATGACCCAGCTCGTGAATCAGAACCACAACGACTATCACCGCGAGGAAATATCCAATATTTTCAAAAACTTGTAGCATAGTAGTTAGCCTAATATCTTTGGTTACAGGGATTATGGGTTAGAGGTTATATTTTTGCTTTAACTTGTTCTACAGACAAACAGACTATAACTGATTGACATTGGCTAGCTGGCTACTGTGTTTACTAATTTTGAGTTTGTTAGCAGTAGATTTATTAGCCACAGCGATTTGCACAGATAGGTTTTTACTTATTATGTATTTTTGCGCCAGCCTGCGCCCGTAGGCGTCAATTGTCAAGATACGCTCAAGGTTGCTATTGTTTATGCTCGTCGTGCAAGTTTTTTGTGCCTGTGGTAAGTCGAGTTTCTCGCTACCGTGCGCTTGCAAGACTTCTTGGAGTATTGGCACTATTTTATCAAAGGTTATCTTGTAGTCGAGGAAAGCCTTGACGGCTACCTCGTTAGCTGCATTGAGGATTATCGGAGCAACTGAGCTCTTCAGGCATTCGCGCGCAAGGCGCAGGGCGGGGAATCGATTGTCATCAACCTCCAGAAAGGAGAGTTGAGCTACCTCTCGCCAATCGAATCTTTGAGGAGCTTTTTCTGCCAGAGCTCGCCTATGTGGCCAGTGCAAGGCGTGCCATAGAGGCGCCCGCATATCGCATGCTCCCAAATGAGCAAAGGTAGAGCCGTCGAGGAATGCGACCATGCCGTGAATGACCTGTTGCGGATGTATTGCTACATCGATGCGTTTCTCGTCTAACCCGAACAACCAAGCCGCCTCGATTACTTCGAGTGCTTTATTCATCATTGTAGCCGAATCGACGGCTATCTTCGCTCCCATGCGAAAATTG
>JABAAS010000055.1 GCA_014238625.1 Alphaproteobacteria bacterium
TAGCAACTCAATTGTTTCATTATTTTCGTCTTGGCATACTATTCGATATGGTAGATTAGATCGAGGTGGCGTTATATGCTCTAAGACGGTTAGAACTATTGCTACGGCTGTTATTTGCGTTTCTTTTTCTTCTACTATGTTTGTTTTATTTATATTAGACTCGCCTATATTTACTTTATGTAGACTTTTTTGCTCTGCGATATCGGCTATTGACTTTAGCTTGAGTCTTTCTCGATGAGTTTTTGGCGAATGAGCCAACAAGTCTAAGACTCTATTTCCTTCGCATAATTTTTCCAAGGCTTTTTGTCTTTGCGCTCCGATGCCTTTGAGGTTTGCTATGGATGCGAATAATGGAGATAGCATATTTGGTCTAATCATGGCTTTAGTTTTCCGACCTTATGTGAGGAGTATAATTTTTTGTTGTAGCGTGCATCTTAGCTTGACCTATGCTTGAGGTTAATGCGAATAACGATTGAGCATAATAATTATCAACAGCCAGTTCAAGCGTCTCTGGCTAGACCCAATAGGAGCATATATGAAGAGCCTGCCATTCGAGATAAAATTCGAGCCCTCGCCACAACTAGAGAGCTATGCAAAGAATTACCCGATTATTTTTTTATCCTGCGCTGCTGAGGCGGGAGCGCGCGAGCAGCTTCTGGACGATCTTAGCGGCGGAGCGATCAAGCGCGCGCGCGAGCAATCGTTACGCTTTAAGGGGCGTGAGGGTCAGCTACTGGATGTCTCTGGCTTTCCGCCTATCGGCAAGTTGGGTCGGATTGTTTTACTGGGCACGGAGAAGGGCAAAGCAGATGAGGATAGCGATGGCGAGGATAGCGATGATGAGGATAGCGATGATGAGGATAAGGATTCGTCGGCAGTCTCGCTTTCCTCGCAGGATGAGAGCGGAGTTTCGCCCCAAACTTTGCGTCATATTTTCAAGCAAGGCGCGCAGGTATTCACGCGCCTGCATGGGATAGGCTCTGGCACTTGCCTTTGGGTTTATGATGGAGCTCGAGTTTCGGACTTTATTTTATCGCCATCTGTTGCGAGCGAGGGAGCTTTGGGTGCGCTTCTTTCGAGCTACCGCTTTGACGAGTATTTGACGGAGGACGAGCACGATGAGCGTTCGATTAGATTAGAGAGCTTGTCTATCTCTGTCTCTGGCATGAACTATAGCCTTGAGGAGCTAGAGGCATCTTATAGTTCTCGGAAATGCCTGACTTCTGGAATATTTTTTGCGCGAGATTTGGTAAACGAGCCGCCGAACGCCTTGAGTCCGCCGCGTTATGCGGAGCGCTTGCAAGAGACATTGGGTCCTTTGCCTGGTATCAAGGTTGAGGTTTTGACGGAGCAGGAGCTTTCGGCGCTGGGTTTTCGGGCTTTGCTTGCGGTGTCGCGCGCTTCCGAGCATGGAGCGCGAGTTGTTATTATTCGCTACAGCCCTCCCGAGGGCGATACTCGCGATCCGCTGGTTTTTGTTGGCAAGGGAGTTACTTTTGACTCTGGCGGCTTGTCGCTGAAGCCTGCGAACTCGATGGAGGATATGAAGATGGACATGGGAGGCTCGGCTGCGGTTGTTGGTGCGCTTCGAGCGATTTCTGAGGGGGGCGTGCGGCGTTCTTGTGTTGGGATAGTTGGTTTAGTTGAGAACATGCCTGGGGGCAATGCGCAGCGCCCTGGGGATGTTGTTCGCACTTTGTCTGGCAAGACGGTTGAGGTTTTGAACACGGACGCGGAGGGGAGGTTAGTTTTAGCGGACTTACTATGGTATGCGCAGAGTGAGTTTCAACCTAGAGCTGTTATTGACTTGGCGACCTTGACGGGAGCGATGATAGTTGCATTGGGAGAGGAGTATGCGGGTTTTTTTGCGAACGATGATTTTCTAGCGAAGCGTTTAGAGAGTAGCTCGCGTAGTTCGCAGGAGAAGATTTGGCGACTACCGCTTGACGCTGCGTATGATTCGTTGTTGCGCTCGCCTATTGCGGATATGAAGAACATTGGCGGCGGGGGAGCTGGCTCGATTACGGCGGCGCAATTTTTGCAGCGTTTTATCAAGTCTGGCAAAAATGCAACCAAGAGTGCAACCAAGAGTGCAACCAAGAGTGCGGCGGGGGACGAGCAGGCTAAGAAGACTAAAGAGGATAAGGATGGAGTTAAAACGAGATGGGCGCATATTGACATAGCTGGAGTTACTTGGGCTACGAAGGCGCGACTGGGTCGCCCGCGCGGCGCTTCTGGCTTTGGGGTTAGACTATTGTACGACCTTGCGTCTTCTTTTGCGGACGAGGACTAGGGTTAGAGTCTGGAGTTAGGGTTAGAGTTAGGGTTAGGGTTAGGACTAAAGTTAGAGTTAGATTCTGGTACTAGATTTAGGGTGTTAGGATTAGATGGAGATTCGTTTTTACGATGTTGGCAGGGGGCGTTTGCCTCGAGTTTTGCGTTTGATGTTAGAGAAGACATTATCGCGTGGCGTTCATTCGGTTGTTAGGTTTCAGCGCAGTTTTCGCGCGGCGGAGCTAGACGCGTATTTATGGAACGAGCCTATGGATGGTTTTCTTCCGCATGCTTTAGCGGACGACAGGCTTTATTCTAGCGAGGGTTCTTCTGTTCTTTTAGCTGAGCAGCCGATTATTCTGACGACGAGCAAAGAGGTAATCAACGGCGCGCGCGCTTTATTCCACTGGCAAGAGGGTAATGAAGAGGGTAGCGAAGTGGGTAATGAAGAGGCTACAAGGTTAGGAAGTTCAGGGGGGGTAGGGGGTTTAGCGGCGGACTTTCCTATTGGAGCGGATGATAATTTCGACTTATGCTGTTTTTTATTTTCGAGTGGCGATGGTGGAGAGAGGGTAGCATTGGAGTTATGGGAGAGGGCTATGCTATCAGCGAGGACATCAGCGAGGACATCTGGGAGTGAGGGGGGGGCAGATATTTCGGTTAATTTTTGGGTTGATTCTGACGGCAGTTGGGTTAAGCGCGAGTTCACAAGCGAGGCTAAAGAGACTAGCGAGGCTAACGAAACTAGCGAGTCTAACAAAATTAACGAGATTGGCGACAAGCAAGGGAATGTTGAGGGGAACGCTCAAGAGCAGGCTTTGGCAGCTAAAGCTTCGCCCGCGAGTAGCCCGACTGGTACCGATTCTTCGGAAGTAGCGGATGCTGGCACATTTTCGCGCAAACAAGAATCTTTACTATAGACTCACTCGGTTGTAGAGGACATTAGCCAGCCAGACTTAGCCCTTTAGGGCTTTTTTCAATCTGGCTTGGTTCAAGCTGGCTTTGCTCAATCTGATTTGGTTCAAACTCTGCTAGGCGTTTTTCTGCCGCCAAGCAATAATCTTTAGAGAAGTCGATACCGATGTAATTTCGTTGCAATTTTTTTGCGACGAGGCAGGTAGTTCCGAGTCCATTGAAAGGATCGAGCACGATGTCGCCTTGGTAGCTAAAGAGCTTGAGTACGCGTTGCGCGAGCTCTTGCGGGAACATTGCGGGATGCCCGTATTTAGCCATCTCGCGTTCTGGAGCTATCGACCACTTTGCATAGACCCACTTTTTGAACTCGTCGGCGGAGATATCGCTATTCTCCCTATTCTCCCCTTTTGCGCTTTCTTTTTTCAAAGAGCCTTTACAAAAGATTTCGAGGAACTCCCAAGTATACTTTAAATATGGATTACTAGGAGACTTCCAGCTCCCCCAGGCGGTATATTTGCAGTTATAGTTATTTTTCTCCCAGAGTATTTCGCCTCTCCAGATCATTTTTTTGGCTATGAAATGCTGACTAATCATGTGATGAATGGGTATGTAGTCGGAGAAGAGGGGCTGAACATTGACGATGATTCTACCGCCGTATTTCAGAACTCTGATGCACTGATCGAAGATTGCGAACAGCTTTTCGAAGTATTTTTGCCATGCTTTATCGTCCTCGCCTTGCTGGTAGTCGAGCCCGAAGTTGTATGGCGGCGAGGTGAAAACTAGATCTATCGAGTTAGGGGGCAGTTTTTGCAAGAGACTTTCGCTATCGGCGCAAATAATTTTATCGACATATTGGGTAGGCAGCTGCTGATTTTTTTTGTCAAAGACTTCATTACCGCTCTCGTTTTTGGCATAGAAGTACTGCCCGCGTTTTTCGACTTTGGCACTGCGCCCCTTGACTTTGCGCTCTTTATTATAGTCCACATAGAGTCGCTTACCAGCCTTTATGGCGTAGCTTTTGAGTCCTTCGATTTTCGCGAGCACATTTTTAGGAATCTCCGAATCGTTTGATATTTTTCCGACCATCTCCCTGAGCTCGAAAATATCCGCCTCGTTGAGCAACAGAATAAGCGAGCCGTTGCTTTGCACGAGCATCATTTTTTTGCTATCGCAGCGTTCGTTGAATAGGACGATGGCTTTTTTGTCTTGCGGTGAGAGCGATTTAGCTTCTGTAATGGGCAAGACTTTTGCGAGTGCCTTACCAGCCAATTTTTCTTTTGGCTGCTCTTGCGGCTGCTCTTGCGGCTGCTCTTTTGGCTGCTCTTTTTGGCTTTTAGTTTTCATGCTGGTTGAGAGCTTTGTTTTTCACGGAAGATCATGTAGCGATATGAATCGGCGAGAGCCTGCAGACTAGCGACGATTATATTTGCCGAGACGCCGACGGTAGTCCAGGCTTCGCCATTTTTTCCGATGAAATCGATAGAGACTCGAGTAGTAGCTTCCGAGCCGCTAGATTTTTTTTCTGGCGGTATTATTCGCACGCGATAATCGACGAGTCGCAGTTTTGTCAGCACTGGATATTTTTCGCCCAACCCTTTGCGCAAGGCTTTATCGAGCGCGTTGACTGGTCCGAGTGCGCTATTTGCGGCGGTGAGTTTTTCTTCGCTGCCTCCGTTTTTGCTTTCGATTAGCGAGACGACCACTTCTGATTCGATGACTTCTTCGCCCAAGGCGTTCCACCTTCTTTCGTCTGTGACGCGAAATCGCTGAATATCGAAGAACTCGTCATACAGCCCTGCTGCTTTTAGGACGAGCAACGAGAGGCTCGCGTCAGCGTCTTCGTAGCTGTATCCTTTAGCTTCGCGTATTTTGACCTGCTCGAGCAGACTATCGATAGCCTGCGGTTTCATTTCGCTTTGGCTGTTGAGTATTTTGAGGTTATTGATTTTAGCGATAAGGTTAGCTTTCCCGGCTTGATCGGAGACGAGTATATTTCTTTGGTTTCCTACGACTTCTGGCTCGATATGCTCGTAAGCGCGAGTATTTTTAGCGACTGCTGCGCCGTGCAAGCCGCCTTTATGAGCGAAAGCGGCGGTTCCGACATATGGGGCATCTGCGCGTGGCACGCGGTTTATCCTATTATCGAGCAGTCGAGATAGTTCGAGCAATCGCCCGAGCTTTTTTTCTTCGACACTAGTGGCGAGCTTCATTTTGAGCATTAGGTTTGGTATTATTGCGATGAGGTCGGCATTTCCGCAACGCTCGCCTATTCCGTTTATGGTTCCCTGCACTTGAGTTGCGCCTGCTCGCACGGCGGCGAGCGAGTTAGCGATAGCGTTGCCAGTATCGTTATGGGCGTGTATTCCTATTTTTATTTTATTTTTTGCCTCTGTTTTTACCGCTGTTTCTTCCGTCATTTTTTTACAGACTTGTCGCACGATTAGCTCGACTTCGTCTGGCATAGACCCGCCATTAGTATCGCAGAGAATGAGCCAGCTTGCGCCGCCGTCTTGTGCGCTTTTGATACATTGTAGAGCGTAGTTAGGATTGTCTTTATATCCGTCGAAGAAATGCTCGGCGTCGAACATCGAGTTGCCTTGTCCTTTTCGTTTGACGACTTCTTCGCATGATTGCCGAATGATTCGCAGATTTTCCTCTTGCGATATTTTGAGTATTTCTTCGACTTGGAAGGTAGAAGTTTTTCCGACTATGCATGCTGCGTTGCTTTTACTATTTATGACTTGGGCGAGGCTAGGGTCGTTAGCGGCACTTTTGTTAGCCCTGCAAGTCATGCCGAATGCGATGAGTTTAGCGTGTTCGAGCTTTGGCGGTTTGAGGAAGAATTTGCTATCTGCGGGATTTGCGCCTGGCCATCCGCCTTCGATGAAATCGATACCGAATTCGTCGAGAGCTTTAGCGATGGCGTATTTATCGGATAGTGAGAAATCGATACCTGTTCCTTGCGCACCGTCGCGCAGGGTTGTATCGAAGAGGTATATTTTTTCTGCCATGTTAATTTATTTATTAATAGTTCATTTATTAGCCAAACTAGTTATTACAAAGCCAATTATTACGAAGTCGACTATTACGAAGCTAGTTATTACGAAGCCAGCTATGAGTATAGTTTATACTATTTACTAATTTTTGCATCTTCTATTTTTATGTTATGATTTTCGAGCTCTGCTCGAATTTGATCAGCGAGCTTGAAGTCGCCGGATTTACGCGCCGACTCCCGCGCGGTTATCTTCTGCTGTAGCCATTTTTCGTCAATAAGATTGCTTGCTTGCTCTATTTTAGCATTATTGAGATTTATTACATCTGTAGTTTGCTGCTTTATGCGAGTTTGATCTTGCAACAGCCCGAGCAATGCTGCGGCGGCTATTAGCTCTTGCGCTTCTTTTACACTTTGCTTGTTTTCTTTGTATGAGATTTTATCTGCGAACGAGAAGATAATAGCGAGCGCGCGCGGAGTATTTAGATCATTATCTAAGGCTTCTTCTACGGCTTGAACCACCTCTGCCTGTTTGAGTTTCTCTTCGCCAATTTTATCTACTTCATCTACATTATTAGTTAATTTATTATTAGATTTATAGGAGTATGCTTTTGCGTAAAGTTTTTTGAGATTTTTTTCAGCCTCTTCCAGCCTCTCGAACGAGAAGTTTAGGGGCTGCCTGTAATGCGCGCGCAAGAGAGTTAGGCGAATTACCTCGCCATTGAAATGTTTTAGTAGGTCGCATACTAGATGGAAGTTTCCGCGCGACTTTGCCATTTTTTCACCATTTGCGAGCACATATCCGTTATGCATCCAGTATTTTACAAACGGCTCTTGCGGATATGCGGCACGAGATTGAGCGATTTCGTTTTCGTGATGCGGGAATATGAGGTCTTGCCCGCCGCCGTGAATATCAATTTTTGCACCGAGATGTAGCCTGCTCATAGCGGAGCACTCGAGGTGCCAACCGGGTCTACCGCGCCCCCATGGCGAGTCCCAGAAAATACTATCAGCCATGCTATCAGCTATGCCACTAGTTTTGCGCCCATCTTCGCTATCAGTTTTTTCTACTTTATGAGGTTTCCACAAAACGAAGTCTCCCTCCGCGCGCTTGCATTCGAGCGTTAGGCACCTCTCGCCTTCGAGCTGCTGCTCGAGCTTTCCTGCTCGTTTAGCTAGCCTCCCATATTGCGGGAAGGATTTAATATCGAACAAGACATGCCCATCGGTTGTTGAGTATGCGTTTTTATTTTTAATCAGGGTTTCAATTAACTCTATCATTTTGTCGATATGCTCTGTTGCTTTCGGTTGCAACTCTGGTTCTGAGCAGAGTAGTTTTTTTGCGTCTTGCTGAAAGAGTTCGGTCATCTTTGAGGTTAGCTTTTCGACTGCGATTTTTTCTTCGCCTGCGCGTTTGATTATTTTATCGTCGACGTCGGTAATGTTTCGTACATATATTACTTTTTTGTATTTTCTGCGTAGGCGCGCGACGAGCGTATCGAAGACGACGATCGATCGAGCGTTTCCCATATGTATTCGATCGTATACTGTTGGACCGCATACATATATCCGTACACAATTTTCATCGAACGGCTTAAAGTCTTCTACCTTTGCGGAGATTGTATTGAATATACGCATATTTATTGATGAGTTTTAGCAAAGTGCAAGTTGAGATTGCGCTTTATTTTATATTTCATTTCACGAGCAGTTACTTTACATTTTTTATATTATAGAGCTATTATATAGTACCTGTTATCTATTATATGAGCCCTGCTTTTTTATGGAGGTATTGCTGATGATATTCTTCGGCGAGCCAAAATTGCGGAGCTTTTAGTATTTCAGTAGCGATTTTGCTAGCGAATTGCCTTTGTGCGAGCTCGCGCGATTTTTTTGCGATTTCGCGTTGTTCGTCATTACAAAAGAAAATAGCGGATCGATATTGCCTACCTACATCGGCGCCTTGCCTGT
>JABAAS010000056.1 GCA_014238625.1 Alphaproteobacteria bacterium
CGCGCAACTCGCAAGCGGGACAAAAGAGGTTGCAGAAAAAAAGCTCGCTCCGCAAGCAACGCAGGCAGCAACGACGGTAAGCTACTTCCGACCGCTAAGACAACCGCTCTGATGGTACTAGAAGTGGAGTTGGAAGCATCGTTGCTAATCTCGCCAGAGCTCGAAAATAAACGATAGCCGTCGGAAACGCGCTTTATCGCGGTAAGTGCGGTTTTGACTATCTGTATTTCACCGTTAATCTCGGAATCGGGATCAACATTGTCTGGCTTGCTGCTCGCCTTCTCGCAAGCAAAAAGTTTTTGCGGTTCAAGCGTAAGAGCGGCGGGATAAAAACTACCGCCCCAAGCATTCGCAGCCTTGCTCAAACCACTCTTGCGAGCAGCAGAGCTCGGCTCTAGCCAGCGGCAAAACTGCGGTTGCTGCTCGGCGAGCGCGCGCATGCGCTGCTGCTCGTTAGAGTCTTGCGCAAGGCGCAAAGCTCCGTGCGCTACTATCGCTCGCGACCAAGGTTCTTGCAGGTAAAAAGGCACAGGCTGACTTAAAGACATAGGCTGACTTATCGTGAATGGGCTGAGTGCAGGCGAGCAGGCTGCGAGAAAGCTTTGGCGAATGAATAGTGCCTCGCGACTATCTCCTCGCTGTAAGCGCGGACAGACGACTACTCGTGGCGGCATCCGAGACGGTATCATAGGCGTTCGCTCGCCCATAATAGCCAGCACTCGAAAGCCCGCTTTTCGCAAGGCAACACGCGCACAGAGCGCCGCGATGCCACCGCCGACGACCGCTATCGTGCTGGCTCCCTTTTTTGCTAACATAGCTCCCCTTGTAGCTCCCCTCGTAGCCCCGCCTATCTCTACCCCTGCGCTATGAGCGATGCTAGCAGACGGACGAGCAGCTGATGTTAGAGCAAAGCCTTGTAGCACCTCGCGCTTTCTTGGTTTAGCTATGCTTTTGTCTAGACTTCTATCTACCCTTTTGCTTATGCGGAAACCGCAACTCGCAGCCCGCTCGCGCACGCTACGAGCAACCGAAAAGCTCGCGAGTTGTGGCACCTCAAAGCCCGCCTCTGCAAAACGCGCGCGCGTACAACGACCGATATGCGAGAATACATCCTCGCTCCACATGCTAGGATTGTCCCTAATCGCAAAGCCATCGAGATACCAACCATCAACGCTGTGAGCCGATATACGCGCGAGGGACTGGGCTGCATCCTCAAGTAGCAAAGTCAGGCGTAACGACGGAGATAAACGCCAGCGAAAAAAAGTCCTCTGCGGGTATCGCTCTAGTTGTCGCCATAACTCGAGCAGCTGACCCGTGCTAGCTGTTGCGCCAGAAACTCGCAAGTTTGCGTGCGTGCGTTGCAAGTCTTGCAAGCGCATAGGGTATTTCTCGATACCGTAGTAGTCTAGTTGTAGACTCTGCTTGCGCCAAGTTTGTCCGCGCCAACTTTGCCCACGCCAGCTTTTCCATAGCCGTTTGGTTTGCAGAAAGTTCACTCCCGCACCAAAACCTAGCTCTACTAGACTAAAAGTTGCAGGAGCAGTCGCGCCCCCAAAATTATTCCCAAAATTATTCCAAGCATTAGGCAAGTCGAGTCCCCCGCAAAAGACATACCGCGCCTCGTCGTAAGCCTGTTGCTCGCCAAAATACCAGTCTTTGAAGCGCGCTGCGTAAGCTCGTCCGTCCTCGTCCCACGAAACCTTAGCCCACTCTCGCTGCTGCGTTGCTACCCTCCCCGCTACCATTAGACCGAAGCCCTCCTCTGCTGTAGCCAATTTTGAGACATATCCTCGCCAGCGATAATTATATGCTATATTATGCTGGCTACAATAATCTATGTTGCGCACTCGTAAGCTCTAGTGCTAGAGAAAATATGTTGCGTGTAGCGTTTCCAAAATTAATCCATAAAATTATTCAATAGACTCAAAAAGGTTGCAGCGATGCTAGATACAGAGCGTCTCGATAAGTCCGCACAAAATGGCTCTAGCCCTAATAAGCCATCCGACAAGCAAGAGGGCAAACAGGTTACTAAGCAGGTTACTAAGCAGGTTACTAAGCGGGTTAGTAAGCAGGTTAGTAGAAATAAGCTCGACAATAGCCAAAACAAAAATAGGCACAACAAACATAACCACAACGGGCATACAGGCGCAGATACAGACGCGCATATGGGACTACGCCGAGCACGCAAGTACGGCTTGCCCATAAACGGCTGGCTCATCCTAGACAAACCCGTAGGCTTGCGGTCAACCGCAGCAGTCGCAAAAGTTCAGTCGCTCCTGCGCGCACGCAAATGCGGACACGCAGGTACGCTCGACCCCGCAGCAGAGGGACTGCTACCCCTAGCATTAGGTATGGCTACCAAAACCGTCTCATACGCGATGGATGGCTGCAAAAATTACGACATCGTCGTGCGCTGGGGCGAGCGTAGCAACACCGACGATAGCGAGGGCGAAATCGAGGAGACAAGTAGCTCGCGACCAAGCCGCGAGCAGATCGAGGCGATACTCGAAAAATTTATCGGCACAATAGAACAGCGCCCGCCCTCTTTCTCCGCACTGCGAATCGAGGGCAAACGCGCATACGATCTGGCACGCAGGGGCGAGAAAGTAGAGCTCAAAGCAAGACCTGTGCTGATAGCTAGCATCCAGCTAGTCGAGATGATCGATAAAGACCTCACGCGATTTTCCGTTGAAAGCGGAAAAGGCGCCTATATGCGCGCATTGGCGAGAGACCTAGGCGAAGAGTTAGGCTGCTGCGGGCGATTAGAAAGCTTGCGCAGGAGAAGAGTCGGCGCTTTTTACGAAAAACATGCGATTTCACTAGACGCGCTAGAAAAAATCATGCATGGTGAAGATAACGAGGCACAAGCCACCGCACAAGTCACAACACAAGCTACCGAGAAAGTCACAACACAAGCTACCGAGAAAGTCACAACACAAGCCACCGAGCAAGTCACAACACAAGCCACCGAGCAAGTCACAACACAAGCCACCGCGCAAGGCACAACACAAGCCACCGCAAGAGTTATCGCAAGATTGGGGCGTTATTTGTTGCCAATCGAGTCGGTGCTAGCAGAAATGCCGCGTCTCGTACTTGAGCGCGACGAGCAGAGGAAGTTTAGGCATGGACAGAGCTTGCTATTCGTAAGCAAGTTGCAACGCGAGCGAATAAATCATATAAAAGAGAACCAGCCTATAGCTACCTTCGCCGCTACCTTCGCCCCTGCTCTTGCCGCTTCTTCTTCATCTCAGCAAAACTCCAACGACGTATCTTATCCCTTGCCTAAACTGCTCGGAATAGGTAGCCTAGACAAAGGGCGGTTCAGAGCTGAACGATTATTTGTAAAAAATGTCGAGCGAAAGAAAAATTTGCCCAAAAAAAATATAAATAATGTAAATATAGAAAAGCTAAAGTCAGTAAGAAATCGTAGCGAAGCGTAAAAAAATAAAAAATATCCGACTCAACAATGATAGAAATGAAATTGAAAAATGCCTCTGCCTAAAGAACAAAAAACCTCCCTCATCGAAAAGCATAGACTTGGCGATGGCGATACTGGCTCGCCAGAAGTGCAAGTAGCTCTGCTGAGTGGGAGAATAGTCCAACTAACCGAGCATATGAAAATACATAAGAAAGACTTTCACTCGCGCCGCGGCTTGTTGCTGATGGTCGGGCAAAGGCGCAGGTTGCTCGACTTCGTCAAAAAAATTAGCGAAGAGCGATACCAAAAAATCGTCGCAGAGCTAGGGCTAAGGCGATAGGGAGTAGGGCGATAGGGAATAAGGCGATAGGAAGCAAGGTTGCAAGTAGTAAGGCTAATAGAAGCAAGACGATAGCAAAAAAATTAAAGCAAGTAACTCGGCACGACGAGAGACGCAAAATTGCTCAAAAATTGGCTAGAATTGACTAAAATTGCTCGAAATTGCCCAAAATCACCCAAAAAATGATCAAAAATTACCAGCCACACTGATGCACTAAGCTGAACCAACGCAGTAGCAACAGAAAAAATAAAGGCATAACAGCTAACAAACAATAATCAAGCAAGTTTGATAGCCTAAACAAACTCAAACAAACTCAAGACAACAACCGCAATAAGAAAATAGCAAAAACAAGTAACAAAACAACTAAACAGAAGTTTAACAATCAACAACTCACAACGAAGGACTAAATATATGTTTCAAGAACATTCGGTAGAAATCTCATGGGGAGAACGTCCCCTACGCCTAGAAACTGGAATCGTGGCTCGACAAGCAGACGGCGCAGTTATGGTGACCTACGGCGCAACTCGTGTCTTATGTACCGCGGTATTTTCTCGCAAGGCGCGCGAAGGAGTAGATTTCCTGCCGCTAACAGTCAACTACCAAGAAAAGACTTTCGCCGCTGGCAAAATACCAGGCGGATTCTTCCGTCGCGAAGGGAGACCAGGCGAGAAAGAAACCCTCACCTCTCGCCTGATCGACCGCCCCTTACGACCGCTCTTCGATAAAGCGTATCGTTGCGAGACGCAAGTCGTATGCACGGTGCTGGAACACGACCTAACAAACGACGCTGACATTCCAGCACTCATCGGCGCAAGCGCAGCCTTGCAAATCTCTGGCGTTCCGATCGCATCTGCTATCGCCGCGGCGCGTATCGGCTGGCGCGATGGTGAGCCAATCTTGAACCCAACGCTCGCAGAGATCTCCGAAAGTAAGTTAGAGCTCATGCTCGCGGGAACCAAAAACGGCTTGTTGATGGTCGAGTCAGAGGCTAAAGAACTCAGTGAAGAGGATATGCTGGCAGCTCTAACCTTCGGACAGCAATCCTTCGCTCCAGTGCTCGAGGCTATCGAAGAGCTGCGCGAGAAAGCTGGAAAGCCAGCCTTCGTATTGCCAGAGCCAAACCCCGCGCTAGTGGGGCTCGAAGATAAGATGAAAAGCGCATTCGGTGCTGAAATCGAGGCTTGCTACAATAAAGTAGAAAAGACAGAGCGCGTAGCTGCCTTAGACGAAATGCGTCAAAAGATAGCCAACGAATACGCTAGTCTCGAAGACGAGGCGGGAGTGTCCGGTTGCTTGAAATCGCTCGAAAAAGAGCTAGTTCGCAAAAAAATACTCGACAATAGTCAGCGGATCGATTCTCGAAAGCTCGACGATATACGCGCGCTCGACTGCAGGGCGGGATACCTAAAGCGCACGCACGGCTCCGCCTTGTTTACACGAGGCGAAACGCAAGCTCTTGCTGTTGCAACGCTCGGAACCCCGCAAGACTCGCAGATAGTGGATGCCTTGGCTGGAGAGTATCGCGAAAGCTTCATGCTACATTACAACTTCCCTCCTTATTCCGTTGGCGAGGCTACTATGATGCGGCCTCCGGGACGCAGAGAAATCGGGCATGGCAAGCTGGCATGGCGCGCTCTGCATCCACTAATGCCGACGATCGAAGAGTTCCCATACACCGTGCGCCTAGTCTCGGAGATAACCGAGTCCAATGGCTCCTCGTCAATGGCGACGGTTTGCGCTGCCTCCATGGCACTGATGGACGCAGGCGTGCCAATACGCTCGGCTTGCGCTGGAATAGCCATGGGCTTGATCAAAGACGGAGAACAATTCGCAATACTATCGGATATACTCGGCGACGAGGACCATCTCGGCGATATGGATTTCAAGGTCGCGGGTAGCGAAAATGGTATCACCGCTCTACAGATGGATATAAAAATAGAACAGATAACCCTAGAGATCATGCGAGAGGCGCTCGCCCAAGCCGAGCGAGGTAGAAAGCATATCTTGGAGACCATGGCGCGTTGTGTGGACAAACCTCGCACCGAAATATCCGAGCATGCGCCGAAAATGCGCACCATCAAAGTGCCGAAAGATAAAATACGCGAGGTCATCGGAGCCGGCGGTAAGATCATTCGTGAGCTCTGTGAAACAACAGGCGCTCGCATCGATATAGACGACGACGGCACGGTCAGAATTGCCGCGGTCGAAGAAAAGGCTATTGAGGCAGCCATCGAAAAAATAGAAGCCATTACCGCAACCGCCCAAATCGGAAAAATATATAAGGGCAAGGTCGTGCGTTTGATGGACTTCGGCGCATTCGTCAACTTCCTCGGTGGCAAAGATGGGCTTGTTCATATCTCCGAGATTGCTAATCATCGGATCGGCAGAGTCTCGGATGTTCTAAATGTCGGGGACGAGGTACAGGTCAAGTGTCTGCGCATCGATGAGCAGGGCAGAGTCGGATTGTCGATTCGGGCAACGCTCGACGAGGACGAGGGGGCTGCGCAAAATGAAGACGCTCCTCCAAGAGATAACCCAAGAGGTAATCAAAGGGATAATCCAAGAGGTAACCCAAGAGGTAACCCAAGAGATAATCCAAGAGATAACCCAAGAAATGGTCAAAGAGATGGTCAGAGAGATGGTCAAAGAGATAGCCGTCCCCGCTACGATAACGAACGCCCCCCACAGCAATTCCACGACGATACGCCAGACGATAGAAGAAAAAGCCGTCCTCGCCGACCATTCCGCAACAGAGACTAACGCAACAGAGACTAATAGTAGAGGCAAGCATTAGCGCAAGCGGTATCTCTAAAAGCAAGGCAAAAGCATTCGCTATTGCCTAACTTGAGATTATCCGCTCGTGCAAAAAAACTTGCTTTTACTAGATAGCTCGTCTAACAATAATAAAAGAAATAACACACACAAGAGCTAGACAACCGGTGTCACGCTTCGTGCTGTTGCACTTATCGAGACTTATCTTGTGGCGGTTTAACCGGAAGAGGATATAGATGGACTACGCGCCCTTCACCATGCGCCAAATGGTCGAGGCTGGAATGCACTTCGGTCACACAACCAGACGCTGCAACCCAAAAATGTTGCCTTGGATATTCGGGCAGCGCAACGGCGTTCACATCATCGATCTAGAACAAAGCGCTCAATTGCTAAGACAAGCTCTGGTAGCTATGCATGATGCTACCGCGCAAGGAGGCAAAATCCTGATCGTCGGCACAAAGCGACAAGCTCAAACCATCGTTGCCGAGGCGGCAACAGCATGCGGTCAGTTTTACATCAATCGACGCTGGTTGGGCGGTACCTTGACTAACTGGCAGACCGTATCGAAATCCATAGATTCGCTCAAGGCGTTAGACGAGAAGCTCGAAAAAGACGACGAGCTCGAAGGATTGACAAAGCGCGAAAAACTCAGCTTAACTCGAAGACGCGATAAGCTCGAAAAAGCACTGGGCGGAATACGCGAGATGAGCAAGTTGCCAGACCTCATGCTCGTTATCGATACTAACAAGGAATCAACCGCCATCAAAGAAGCACTAAACCTGGATATACCCATCATCGCAGTGGTCGATAGCAACTCTAACCCCGATGGCATAACATATCCAGTGCCGGGCAACGACGATGCTACTAGAGCCTTGAGATTCTATATGAACCTAGTAGCTCAAGCTGTAATCAACGGGCTGGAGAAATCCTTAGCTCGCGCTGGGCAAAAGCCAGACAAAGAGTCAGCTCTTGCTGCAGAACCACAAAAGGCAAGCGCGGATAGCTCCAAAGGCGAAAACAAAAGCGAGGCTGGCAAAAGCAAAGAGAACAAAAATAACGCTAAAGGCGAAGCTAAAGAAAAAGTTGTAGAGGGAAGTAAGTCGAACGAAGAGACAAGCAAGGAACAGCAGGTAGAAGTAGCTGAGCCAGAACAAGACGCGCAAAAGCAAAAAGATGTAAAATCCGCTGTAAAATCCTCGACTCGCAAGAAAATCGTAACCTTATTCAAGGGTAAAGAATGAACGAGGTAAGCGCTAGCCTAGTAAAACAACTGCGCGAGGATACGAGCGCCGGAATGATGGATTGCAAAAGAGCCTTGCAGGAAAGCGGCGGCGAGCTCGCAGAGGCTAAGGCTTGGTTACGGAAGAAAGGCTTGGCTGGAGCGCAAGCTAAATCCTCGCGCTCCACAGAACAAGGCTTGGTAGCACTCACGCTACTGGAGAAGAATCAAGCGGTGCTTATAGAGTTAAACGCCGAGACTGACTTTGTTGCTCTAAATGAGTCTTTTCAAAAATTCTTACGCGATGTCGCTAAACGCGCACTGGAGAGTGCCGCTACTAGTGCGGAAGAACTACTCGCATCGCCTATGTATACGAATGCTGGGG
>JABAAS010000057.1 GCA_014238625.1 Alphaproteobacteria bacterium
TGGGAGGATCACCTTATGTTTGCGTTGCTATCATGTGACAAGCGCCCACGTCTGCCAGACCTATAGATCAATAGGAAAGAGATTTGTACAGCAAAAAAATCAACGAAATGGTTGATTATGCGTTTATTACGCCTGTTTCTCTTTTTCGGCTTCTTCTTTACGGCGTTCTTCAGCAGCAGCTTTGGTAGGTCCTGCGTCCGTTCCCTTTGCCGCGAGGTTGCGCTCTAATAGTTCTATTACAGCCATATCGACAGCATCTCCGCGGCGCGGGTTTGCGCGTATGATTCGCGTATACCCCCCATGTCGAGTAGCAAAGCGTTTTCCGATTATGTCGAATAGCTTTTTAGTAATTTTTTCATCTCGCAAAAAGCCTTGTGCGTTTCTTCGCGCGTGTAGTTTTTGCGATCTGCCCAGGGTAATTAGTTTTTCTGCAACAGGGCGCAAGGCTTTTGCTTTAGCTAGGGTTGTTTTGATTTGCTCGTGTTTGAAGAGAGCTACCGAAAGGTTAGCGAGTAACGCGCGCCTATGAGCAGTATTTCGCCCAAGTTTAGTTTTAGCAATTTTATGTCGCATAAGATTTTTTTATGTTCAGTAAGGGTCGTCGAGTTTTTTTGCTAGCTCTGCGACATTTTCTGGAGGCCAATCTGGTATTTCCATTCCGAGCGATAATCCCATTTCTGCGAGTATGGCTTTTATTTCGTCGAGCGATTTTTTACCAAAATTTGGTGTTTTCAGCATATCTCCTTCGGATTTTTGCACGAGGTCTCCGATATATAGGATTTCATCATTTTTGAGGCAGTTAGCCGAGCGTACGGACAGCTCCATTTCATCGACTTTTCGGAACAGATTGCTATTATCGAACGGTGTTTCTTCCTGCAAGGGCTTTTCTTTTTTGGTAACCTTCGGTTCTTTGAAGTTTATGAAGGTTTCCATTTGCGATGTTAATATGCGTGCAGCGAGAGCGACGGCGTTTTCAGGCGAGATAGTGCCGTTCGTCTCGATAGAGAGGCTAAGTTTATCATAGTCTGTGTCTTGTCCGACTCGAGTATTTTCGACCCGATAGAACACGCGCCGAACTGGACTAAATATAGAATCGATAGGTATTGCGCCGATAGGCAACACTTCGCTTCGATTTTGTTCTGCCGATGCGTATCCCTTACCTTGGTCGACGGTCAGCTCCATAGAGAGTTTAGCGTCTTTATCGAGGGTGCATATCGGTAAATCTGGGTTCATTACTTCGACATGCCCGCCGCCATCGATCATTTTTGCGCTAACCAAACCTGGTTTATCGGCTTTCAAGTGTATTTTGTGAGGTTGGGAGGAGTCCATGCGTAAAGCGAGAGCCTTTATGTTTAGAATAATATCTGTGACATCTTCGCGCACACCCGGTATAGACGAGAATTCGTGCAAGACTCCTTCTATTTGCACGCAAGTAACGGCAGCTCCTTGCAGAGAAGATAGCAACACGCGGCGTAGGGCATTACCAAGTGTCAGCCCGAATCCTCTCTCCAGGGGTTTTGCGACGATGGTTGCGAAACGTTTTTTATCGATACCTGGGTCGATATCTATTTTGCGAGGTTTGATTAAATCGTCCCAATTTCGCTCTAGCGTGCCGAAGGAGATGTTAGTATTTTCTTCGATTGTTGCGTCTTTAGTCATGAAAGTGTCTCGTTCAAGTTTTTTTACGATTATTTTAGTGATTATTTTTGGATTATTTTAGCGACGATTAATTTATACACGCCTTCTTTTTCTAGGACGGCATCCGTTATGAGCGATGGGCGTTACGTCGCGGATTGCAGTTATAATGAATCCTACGGCACGCAATGTACGTAGAGCGGTTTCGCGTCCTGATCCTGGTCCTTTTATTGCGATCTCGATAGTTTTCAACCCTAGTTCTAACGCTTTTTTACCTGCGTTTTCGGCTGCCACCTGCGCTGCATAAGGAGTTGATTTTCTACTACCTTTGAACCCTGCCACCCCTGCGGTAGACCAAGCGATAGCATTGCCCTGCTTGTCAGTGAAGGTGATCATCGTGTTGTTGAAAGACGAATATATATGAGCGACGCCTTCTGTGACTCGCCCGCGTTTTTCTTTCTTTTTTTTCAAGACCATATAAGAACCTTTTTATAACTTTTTTTAGTTAGAGTTTTTGTAGAAATTGTGTAGCTAGATTTTTGAGTAAATATCTTACTTTTTCTTTCCGGTTATGGGTTTTGCCTTACCTTTTCTTGTACGAGCGTTTGTGTGAGTTCTTTGTCCGCGTACAGGCAACCCCTTACGATGTCGTAACCCCCGATAGCAACCCAAATCTAGCAATCGTTTAATTTGCATAGAAGAATCGCGTCGCAAATCTCCCTCTACGCGATAATCGCGTTCGATAGCTTTTCGCAATTTCCCTACGTCTTCTTCGTTTAGGTCTCGCACTCTGGCGGCGGAATCTATACCGCATTGCTCGCACAAGTTTTTAGCGACGAAGCGTCCGACTCCGTATATGCTAGTCAAGGCGATTTCGACGCGTTTGGCGACAGGAATATTTACACCGGCGATTCGTGCCATTATATGTGACTCTCCGAGTCGATGTTTGCCTAGTTTTTATTTTTAGGCTTTAGATTTCTTCTTGCAACACACAATATAGCAAGCAGACCTATGCGAGATATTTCTTGGTAGATTTATTCTCACAAGCGATCTACTCGAATCGAATTGATCATCCGAAATGCTACTGCGACGCAATAAAGGCTTCAGGAACGAGTCCTACAGCGAGTATTTTAAAAGCCTTTATGGCTTTTAAGTCAAGGAATATGATTTCAGCTTACAATTTAGAACTTATGATTTTGTATATAAAATGTCTATGATTTATTATGTTAGTTATGCCACTCCCGCGTTCCCCCCCCGGTTTTTCTTCAGGTCTTTCTTTTGACTGCTTGGTTTTATGTATACTTGATGGTTGGGGCGAGGCGTCTAGCACTTCTGACGCGGTAGCGACTGGCAACGCGATTGCTTTAGCGGAGGCTCCTACTTGGCGCAAGCTTTGCGGTTCGCGCCTGCAGAGCTTTATCACGACTAGTGGAGCTGCGGTTGGCTTGCCTGCGGGTCAAATGGGTAATTCAGAGGTTGGACATCTTCATATTGGTGCTGGCAGAGTAGTTAAGCAAAGCTTGCAACGTATCAACGAATCGATTTCACCTCTCGCCTCTTCCAGCTTGTCTTCGGATGATTTTTCTGGGAGTTTTTTCACAAACCCATCTTTGTCGAGCTTGGCTACTTCTATGCTACAGGGCGATGGTAGTTCAGAGGGCACTCGCAAATCGGTAATGCATATAATGGGTATTTTTTCTGATGGCGGAGTCCACGGACATGAGGATCACCTTTTAGCATTGCTACGCTTTTTCTCGCGCGCGGGGGTTGAGACTCGTTTGCATGCTTTTTTAGACGGACGAGACAGCTCTCCGCTTTATTCACGCGAGGGACTACCTCGTTTTTTAGCTCGCTGTCGTGCGGCGCATCTTTGTTCTTCTGCCGATGCGCCAATTTTTGCGAGCATTTGCGGTCGTTACTACGCTATGGATCGAGATAACAATTGGGATAGAACAGAGTTAGCGTGGCGCGCTATTGCGTTGGCGGAGGGAGAAATGGAGAGCTCTCCAGAGGAGGCTTTGGTTAAGCGTTACTCGACAGACAAGATTGAAGGAGAGTCTAGTTATAAGTCTAGTTATAAGCCTAGTGGCAGGTACAGCGATGAATTTGTCTCGCCGATAGTTTTTCCCCAGCATGATGGGATTTTTGCAACCGATGGGATTATGTTTGCGAATTTTCGTAGCGAGCGAATGAGGCAACTAGCTTCTGCATTGTCTCTCTCCGACGATGTTTTTACGGCTTTTGATCGAGGATTGTATTCTCCTCCCTCGTCTATTGGCTCGTTATTTCCCTACGGAGAGGCTTTTTCGCAAGTTATGCGAGCAGCTTTTGCGTCTCCGCAAATCGAGCATACTTTTGGTGAGCAACTATCGCGTGCGGATATAAAGCAGCTTCGTCTTGCGGAAACCGAGAAGTATGCGCATGTCACTTATTTTTTAAACGGCGGTCGAGAGCTACCTTTTTCTGGAGAGGAACGACAACTAGTACCTTCGCCTAAGGTAGCGACCTATGACCTCACCCCTGCGATGTCTGCGCACGAGGTTACCGATGCGCTATTATTGGCATTGCAAGAGGGCAAATATGGTGTGATTGTTATTAACTATGCGAACGCGGATATGGTTGGTCATAGTGGCAAACTTGGTGCGGCGATAGAGGCGATCGAGGCTGTGGACGGCTGTTTATCGAGGCTTTTAGATAACAAGAATTGGGATGGCTTTAACGATAAGCTTGTCGCAGGCAAGGATGAGCGCAAGGTGGTATTTATGTTTTTTGCGGATCATGGCAACGCGGAGACCATGCGAGATGTCTCGACGGGCTTACCCCACACAACGCATACTTGCAACCCTGTTAGGTTAATTATTTCTAGCACACCATCTTCGTTGCTTGATCCGATAGATTCTTTGCGTGCTAGCGGTGGTTTGATAGATATAGCACCGACGGCATTTGCACTTTTGGGTTTGCAACCTGCTTCTACGATGACGGGCTCTTCGCTACTGCAATGGAGAGATAAAAGTGGCTAGCTTTTTCACCTATAGAGTTTTTTTTGCGAGTTTTTTTCACTTGTTTTTCTGCTTGCCTATTTTGGCACAAGAATTACCACAAGAATCGACGCGAGAATCAGCTCGTCTACCATCCACAACGGCAAGCGTAGATACAAGAGCCAAGCCAAGCGTAGAGAATCCTCGCGCGCGCGCCTTGCGCGAAGAGACGATAGAAATAGCGACGAGAGTGCGTTCGTTAGAACTATTGACAGCGAGTTTAGACAAACATGTCACGCGTTTGCAAAAACAAGAAAGTAAGGAACGCGAGCGTTTGTTTGAGCAGTATGACCGTTTGAGTTTAGTTTTACAGTCGTTGTTATTTTTGGAACGCTCTCCGGAATGGGGTCTTTTTCTGCACCCGAATGACGCGCTAGCTGCCAACCGCGGTCAGAGTGCTATGGCTTGGTTAGCTTCCTATAGCTCTCGAGTTGCGCAGTTTTTGGAAAGCGATCTACGGCGTATTTCTGCTCTACAGCGAGAGATAGACCGCAAGCAAGAAGAGTTAAGTGCTCGACTAGAGGATGTTGCGAGTTATCGTCGGCGTATTGCGCGTTTGTCGGCGCGCAAGCAGCGCCTTATGCGCCTTACACCTAAAGAGCAAGCTGTTCTGAAGGCTCGTGCGCAAAGTTTGTTGCAAGATGCGGATTCGCTACGCGCTTTGTTGAGGCGTTTAGATCAGGATAGCTTATCTTTTCCGATGAACGCCCCGCGCCGCCTACGAGATTTTCCGCCCCAAGGACATGTTCTTAATCAACATCAAGGCGAAGTAATCGCACCTATAAACGGAGTTTGGCTCCAACGTTTTGGTAGCTCGGATGGTTTTGGTCAAACTTTACGCGGTATTTTGATAGCGGCGGACGCATCAGCGCAGGTTTTGGCACCGTTTGATGGTAGGATAGTATTTGCGGATTTTTTCCTTGATCAAGGTAAGTTATTGATTATTGAGCATAAGGGAGGCTACCATACGGTTGTAGCGCGAGTTTCGGAATTTTTTGTTTCGCTAGGGCAGTGGGTTTTGGCGGGCGAACCGGTTGGTCGTATGGGCAAAAAGAAGGGAGCGCTTTATTTCGAGATTCGGCACAAAGGAAAGACACAAAACCCGCAGCAATGGATCAAGGAGACTCCCCGCAGCCGAGCCTTTCTTTTCCGCTAACGATTACAAGAAGCTATGAAGACATCAACGAATATAGATTGAGAGATAGAAGAAACTATTATGACTTTTTTTTGGAGAACTTTAACCAGGTTGGTTTTGGGAATATTTTTTTTGACGAAGAAATTTTTCACCGTATTTTTTAGCAGCCTACCCTCTTTTATTTTTGGAGCTGTTGTTGCATTAGTCGTAGTTGGCTTTCTTTCTACGCAAAGTGGCAGTTTTGGCTCTACCTCTGGCAGCTCTCAGTCGCAGAGCACATATTCATTACTGGATGCTTTTGGCGAAGTTTTCCAGCGCGTTCGCCGCGATTATGTAAGAGAGGTTAATGACGAAGCTCTTATAGAGGCAGCCATTGAGGGTATGGTATCTAGTTTAGACCCCCATTCTGCCTACTTGAATCCCCGCCGTTATCGAGATCTTCAGGTAAACACGCATGGAGAGTTTGGCGGTTTGGGTATCGAGGTTACTTTGGACAAAGAATCTGGCGCGGTTAAGGTTATCTCACCGCTTGACGACACGCCTGCTTCAAAGGCTGGTATTAAAAGTGGCGATCTGATCATTCGTATAGGCGATACGGCTGTTAGAGGTTTAACTCTTGACAAGGCGGTAGACATTTTACGCGGTCCTGTTGGCAAATCGGTTAGGTTGACGATACAGCGCGGCAAGATTAAACCTTTTGAGCTGACTCTTACGCGGGAGTTGATAAAATTGCGTGTTGTGCGTGCGCGTTTAGAAGGAACGGCAAAGCAGGGCATAGTCGGTTTTGTGCGCCTAGCGGGTTTTAGTGAGAATGTTGCCTCGACTATAAAAAAAGAAATCAAAAAGCTAAAAAAAGAAGCGACTGCCCCGATAGTTGGTTATGTTTTAGACTTGCGCAACAATCCTGGCGGCTTATTGGATCAGGCTATCGCGGTTAGCGATCTGTTTCTTAGCGGAGGAGAGATTGTTTCTGTGCGCGGTCGTGGTGGTAAGGATCACCAGCGTTTTCAGGCTTCAAAAGACGATATTACGGATGGCAAGCCGATAGTTGTTATGATTAATGGTGCTTCAGCTTCAGCTTCCGAGATTGTTGCCGGAGCGCTAAAAGATCATAACCGCGCGAAGTTACTTGGAGAGAAATCTTTTGGCAAGGGGTCTGTACAAACGCTTATTTCGTTGAATAACCGTCGGGGAGCTGCGTTGAAACTCACGGTGCAACACTATTACACGCCTAGCGGAGCGCTTATCCACGGCAAAGGTATTGAACCTGACATTTTTCTGGCACCACTCACCGACGAAGTGAATGAAGAAAAGAGCGATTCTAATGGCGATGAGGGTGATGATGGCACAGCGCAAAAACAAGACGAGAAAGAGGCAGAGGATGTGCAATTGCAACGTGCTTTAGAGGTAGTTCGTAGCGAATCAACAACCTTATGAACGATTGAACAATAGCCGAGTTTATAGGGTTGGTAACTTGTAATTGAGTTTTTTACCAAGCTAGATAGGCGAATGTTATGTTGATTTTTGTTTTTGGAATAGTCGTAGGCTGTGTGTAGGGCTACGACATTATAATTTTTTTTTGTCATGTAGTTTTTGCTTTTCGAGGTTTCCATGACGCATTTTTCGAACCCAGCTACCCCGAAAACTTCATCTAGTAGCGATGTATTATCTAACGATTCATCAAGTGATTTAGCTGAGGACGCCTCTCAATCTGCGCCTTCTGAAGTTAAAACTGTTCTTAGCTTTCGGCAAGCTCGTTTTAGCATATGGCGTAAGTTATATGCTTGGACTTGGATAACGACACTTATCATCATCGGCGCCACTTTTTTGGGTTTTGAGCTATTACCACCGCATAGTTTTTCGGAGCATTTTTCTGATGGTCGTCCCAAAGTTTCTATACGCGTAGATCGCACGCTAGCTATTTTGCGAGGTCAGGTAATTATAAATTCAGACGAAGAGGTAATTTCGATGATTCCGTCGCTACTTGAACCGACGGAGATATATGGCATGCTGCCTGTTCGCTCTGATGATGGTAATAGAGTTTGGCGTGCTTACCGTTCTCGCGTTCCTGTTACTGCGGGCAGAGGCAAGATAGTTGTTATAGTTTCT
>JABAAS010000058.1:0-5934 GCA_014238625.1 Alphaproteobacteria bacterium
AAAAGCTACTCGAAGAAGGATCTATTGACGAAAAACAATTAACAGAAATGCAGGAAAGCTACGAAAGCTTCCTCGAACAAGAGCTCAAAGCATCAACAAGCCATAAGCCAAATCAAGCAGATTGGCTCGGCGGGGAGTGGACAGGCTTGAAGGCGAGCGTCGAGAGAAAAATCTTCGAACAGCCAAAAACAGGAATCTCCAGAGAAAACTTCGATCTAATCGGAAAAGCTATCGCTAAACTGCCAGATGAATTTGAAATACATCCAAGACTCAAAAGACTCGTCGAACAACGCGGAAATATGATAAAAAATGGCGAAAATATCGATTGGGCTTGCGCAGAAGCTCTCGCGCTAGGTAGTCTGCTCGTCGAAAATGCAGAAGTTCGATTCTCTGGCGAAGATTGTCAGAGAGGTACCTTTAGCCAAAGGCACGCCGTATTCATAGATCAAAAAACCGAAAACCACTACATCTCCATAAACCATATCAAAAGCAATCAAGGAAAACTCGAAATCATCAACAGCCCATTATCTGAATTCGGAGTCCTCGGATACGAATATGGATACTCCCTAGCTCTGCCTCACGGGCTGGTCGTATGGGAGGCGCAGTTCGGAGACTTCGCTAACGGCGCGCAAGTGATCATCGACCAATTCATCGCATCAGGCGAGGCAAAGTGGTTGCGAATGAGCGGGCTAGTGATGTTGCTACCACACGGATACGAAGGACAAGGACCAGAGCACTCCTCTGCAAGAGTAGAACGATTCCTCGAGCTCTGCGCAGAAGAAAATATGCAGGTATGCAATATCTCCTCGCCCGCAAACTACTTCCACGCAATAAGGCGACAGCTACACAGAGACTATCGAAAACCCCTGATCATAATGTCACCTAAATCGCTACTGCGTCGAAAACTCTGTGTGTCAACCTTCGATGAAATGGCAGAAAAAACAGAGTTCAAAACAATCTTAGATGACCAAGACCAAAAACAGCTCGTCGCAGATAAAGATATTCGTAGAGTCGTAATATCTAGCGGAAAAATCTCCTATGATATACTAGAGACGCGACGAGAGAGAAAAATAAAAGATGTCATGCTACTAAGACTCGAACAGCTATACCCATTCCCCGCAGCTGATTTACTCGAAAGGCTTGAACGCATGCCACAAGCTCAACTGGTTTGGCTACAAGAAGAACCCAAAAATATGGGCGCTTGGCGATTCCTCGACCGAAAGATCGAAAAAGTGCTCGAAGCTATAAAAAATAATGCTAATAAAAAGAAAGCACTATGCGTGGCAAGACCAGAGGCTGCCTCTCCTGCTACAGGAAGATTGAGCCTACATAAACAACAAGAACTCGCGCTAATCAACGAAGCGCTAGATACCGATAAATAAATGCCGATAAGTAGGTCAGAATAGAGAGGAGAGTCAATGCCTAAAGATATTGTCGTACCAGAGCTGGGAGAGTCCGTATCTAGCGCGCTAGTCGCTAAGTGGATGAAAGCCGCAGGCGAGCATGTCATCGCCGACGAGCCATTAGTAGAGCTCGAAACCGATAAAGTCGCACTCGAAGTGCCTGCTCCTGTCAGCGGTACGCTCGTCGAAATAATACAAAGCCAAGGCGCAGAAGTAAGTATGGGAGAAGTGCTGGGGCGCATACAAGAAGGCGCGAGTGAAAGTCTAAACGCGAAAAAAGGGAAAACTCCTGCTCGTGCAGATGCTCCAGTAGCCGTAGGAAAAGCCGAAGCCCCAACCCAAACAAGTAGCCAAAAAAGTGGTCTCGCAAGTAACGAGCAGGCAAAAATCAAAAGCGCACCAACCGCTCGCTCGCTCGCAGAGCAGAAAGGAGTAGACCTCAAGCAAGTGTCCGGTAGCGCATTAGGAGGTGCCATTACTCGAGCCGATGTCGAAAAGCATCGAGGAGATGCTACAGCAAGCGCAAAAACTCCATACAAAATACCGCCACCTAGCGCGCGGCAAAGCGACGAAAGAGGGGAGGAAGTCGTCGCAATGACACGATTGCGGCAGAAAATAGCAGAAAGACTCAAAGAAGCTCAAAACAACGCAGCTCTGCTCTCTACCTTCAACGAAGTCAATATGGATGCCGTAATTACCTTGCGGAAAAAACATCGGGAAGCCTTCGAAAGAAAACACGGAGCAAAGCTAGGCTTCATGAGCTTCTTCGTGCGTGCCGCAGCTCTCGCGTTACACGAATACCCAGAAGTCAACGCCGAGCTGAACGGAACAGACATCGTATACAGAAATTACTCCGATCTCGGAATCGCCGTAAGCGCACCACAGGGACTCGTCGTGCCCGTATTGCGTGATGCTCAAAATCTCAACTTCGCAGAAATCGAAAAGAAAATAGCCGAGTTCGCAACTCGGGCGCGAGACGGAAAATTGGCGATTGCCGATCTCAGTGGCGGGACATTCACTATAACTAACGGCGGAGTCTTCGGGTCTTTGCTATCTACTCCTATCGTAAACCCTCCGCAATCGGCTATCCTGGGTATGCATTCTATTCAAGAAAGACCCATCGCAAGCAACGGACAAGTCATCATCGCTCCCATGATGTACCTAGCTTTGAGCTACGATCATAGAATCATCGATGGCAGAGGGGCAGTGAGCTTCCTAACTAGGTTGAAAAGTTTAATCGAACAGCCAGAAGCACTGTTGCTAGATGTCTAAAGATATTAACAGCGATAAAGAAGGCGAACAGCAAAAAATTATCGAGCAAGCTATCGATTTGCTTAGGGGGAGGCTTTGAACAAAAAAAAGCAAAAGAAAAATTAAGCGAGTTAGAAAAATATGCACAAAAACCAGACTTATGGGAAAATGCTGATAAGGCACAGAAAGTCTTGCGAGAGTCTCAACAAATACGCGAAAGCATCAAAGCCTGCCAAAAACTAGAAGACGAATACGAAGACGCAAAAGCTCTGCGCCAGCTTGCAATCGAGGAAGCTAGCCAGCAGGAAGAGCGAGAGGCTAGCAAAATGTTGCATAGTCTCGCAAAAAGAGCGCAAAAAATGCGAATCGAAACTCTGCTCAGAGAAAAAGAAGACGCATACGACTGCTACCTAGAGCTGCACGCAGGCGCAGGCGGAACAGAATCTCAGGACTGGGCCGAAATGCTGTTGCGGATGTATTCTCGATGGACCGAACAGCGCGGATTCAATATAGAAATCCTCACAACAACGCAGGGCGAAGAAGCTGGAATAAAATCACTCGTAATGCAGGTGCAAGGACAATACGCTTATGGATGGTTGAAAAATGAAGGCGGAGTTCATCGCTTGGTGCGAATATCACCCTTCGATGCTAATGCCAGACGACATACAAGTTTCTGCTCCGTAGGTATATATCCAGTCTTGGAAGAAAGCGCGCATGAGCATATCGAGTCTAAAGACCTCCGTATCGATACATACCGCTCGTCTGGCGCAGGAGGACAGCATGTAAATACTACCGATAGCGCAATACGGATAACTCATCTGCCAAGTGGAATCGTCGTGCAATGTCAAAGCGATAGGTCGCAACATCGAAACCGTGCAAACGCAATGGCAATGCTACAATCAAGGCTCTTCGCCCAAGCGCAAGAAAAACAGCTCGCTTCTTCTAAAGCAGTGCGACAAAAAGGAGATATCGCATGGGGACATCAAATCCGATCCTATGTCCTGCATCCTTATAGATTGGTCAAGGACTTGCGTAGTGGAATCGAGGTCGGGAACGCGCAAAGCGTGCTCGATGGAAATATAGATGGATTCCTCGAAGCAGCTCTAGCAATTGATACTGATGATTAAATTAATATAAATGTTAATAAACCGTAGTGTTAATAAATCCTAGTATTAATAAATCACCAATACTTAAAAATAATATAAACTCATTAAACTAATAATGTTAATAACAAAACTTGCAAATAAGTTATTGCCAACATCATTGCTACTCGTAGCTGTTGCTCTTGTGGCAATACCCATAATGACTATCGCAATAACCGCCGCCAGTGGTAGCATCGAGGTAATCGCAAGCATCTCTCATAGCGTGCTACCGCGTTATATCTCAACAACTATTTGGATATTACTCGGCACCGGCGCCGGTTGTCTCTTCTGGGGAGTAGCCTGCGCCGGAATCGTTACATGGTACCAGTTTCCAGCTAGGCGTATCTTCTGTTGGGCTCTCGCCCTACCCCTAGCAATACCAGCATATGTAACAGGTTTCGTTTATACTCAATTCGCAGAAAATCCAGTGATAAACGCCCTCGGTATAGAAATAAGATCGGAGTTCGGGTTAATCTTACTATTCTCATTTACTTTGTTTCCTTATGTCTTCTTGCTAACAATCGCTTCACTCACTAGGCAATCTCAACGCACATTCGAGGCTGGACGCATGCTGGGATTCTCGCCAAGACAAAACTTCCTGCGTATCGCTCTGCCTAGCGCTCGACCCGCAATCGCCGCTGGATGCACTCTCGCTATGCTCGAAGCTCTGAACGATTTCGGTACAGTGCAGATCTTCGCTCTCGAGACAATAAGCACCGCAATATACGAAGTCTGGTGGCTATACAGTGATAAAGCCGCAGCAGCACAAATCGCTCTCATAACTCTCGCTTTCGTATTAGCTCTGCTCATAAGCGAAAAAGCTACTCGAAGAAGGCAAGGATACTCGCAAACTGGATACTCGCAAACTGGATACACGCAAAGCACTCAACAGCTCGAAAAAAATATTCCTAAACTTAAAGGAGCAAAGGCAGCAATCGCTTTCTGCTTCTGTCTAACTCCTCTCGCAATAGGATTCATTATACCTTGTCTATTCCTATTATACGAAACAATCTACAGCCAAATGAACGATTGGAGCCAAGCAGTTATCTTATGGAAGTCATACGCAACTAGCGCCGCTAACTCCTTGCTCGTCGCAGGCTCCGCAGCTATAGCAACAACAGCACTAGGGTTCGCCGTCGTGTTATTATGCAGAAATACAGAAAGAAAGGGCGCAACAATAAGCCCAAAAAATCGCGCTTTGCTAACGCTCGCCGGTAGCGGATACGCAATGCCAGGAACTATGCTCGCTATGGGAACATTAATATTCGCTCTCTATTTGCAAAAATTAATACCGCTAAAAGAAAGTCTAATACTCAACGGGGCAGTGATGCTCGTCTTCGTCTACATGGCGCGATTCCTAACTATCGCTCTATCGGGCGCAGAAAGCGCATGCGTGAGGCTAACTAGCTCAATTACAGACGCAGCAAAAGTGATCGGAATGACAAATCTCAAAATTATAAAACGAATACATCTACCTATGCTACGCGGAGACCTGATGGCCATAGCACTAATCGTATTCATCGATGGTACTAAAGAGCTATCAGCAACATTCCTTCTAAGGTCCTTCGATTTCGATACTCTCGCAACTCAAGTCTACGAATTCATGCGCGAAGAACAATTCGCAAAAGCAGCTCCCGGGGCTCTCATCATTACTATGCTCGGAATAGCAGCAATAATACTGCTCGCATCTTGGGCGCAAAAACGCGGTAGCACAACTAGGCTACGTTTGTTTCGATAGGAATTAACCATAGGTAACCATAGCCATAAGAAAGCTATACCTCTGAAGATTAACCTCTAGCTGCTAACGCAAGCCGCTCTTCCTCAGAAAAAATACCACATACTCAAACAAGCTACAGAAAGCAAGAAAACCACAAACCACAAAAGTCAAATAACCTACTGGCTCCGGAACAACTAGCGAAAGCGGTAAGGCAATATATATAGATATCCTCGCCGCAACGCCAAGGCTAGTCTTGTGAGGAATCCCAAGCTCGTTCGCGTTATAACCCCTCACAGAAAGCAGAACAACATCGCGTACCCAGTACAAGCCAACTAAAAAAATCGGAACCAATCCCAAGTGAAGAAAAATAAGCAACGATACGCAGATATAACAATAGTCCGAAATTAAATCAAGATACGCG
>JABAAS010000058.1:6081-7811 GCA_014238625.1 Alphaproteobacteria bacterium
CGAAGAAAGGAAAGACTGTTCGGAAAATTCCAAAAAACCTTGCCGCGCGGCGTAGCTAGCATGATAAAAAGTGTGACAAAAAATTATCCCCTCGGTTAATGCGAGCTAAAAAAATGCTAATACTCAATAGCGTAGTGCCATATTAGCTATCGAAAATATAAGAATAGCGCAAATATTAAAGTGACAAAAGCCAATTTTTATGCTCTACTGCGCTTTTAAACACCTCGGAAAAGGATAGAACTATGAAAAAATTTGTTTTTGCAATTCTCGCAGCCAGCTTAATGGCAACAACCGCACAAGCAAAAACCCTCGTATATTGCTCGGAAGGATCGCCTGAAGGATTCGATCCAGCTCTATATACAGCAGGAACAACCTTTAATGCATCGTCTCGACCAGTCTATAACCGACTCGTCGAGTTTAAACGCGGAACAACTAAAATAATCCCAGGACTCGCAAAAAGTTGGAGCGCGTCCGAAAATGGACTCGAATATACATTCAATCTACGACCAGGCGTCAAGTTTCATAGTACAGACTATTTTACTCCAACGCGCAACCTGAACGCAGATGATGTCGTCTTCTCTTTCAATCGACAGCGCGAAAAAAATAATCCATGGTTCAGATATACTCAAGGTGCCGCTTGGGAATACTTCGACGGCATGGGAATGCCTGCCTTGATCAAAAATATCGTCAAAGTAGACGATATGACCGTCAAATTCGTCCTCAATAAGCCAGAATCGCCAATGGTCGCTAACCTCGCTATGGACTTCGCTTCCATCGTGTCAAAAGAATACGCAGATAAACTCCAAAAAAGCAGAAATAGATCAGACCTAAACCAAAAACCCATCGGAACTGGACCATTCCAATTCGTCGATTATCAAAAAGATGCAGTTATTCGGTATAAAGCTCATCCAGGATATTGGGGTGGAAAACAACCTATCGATGATCTCGTCTTTGCTATTACTACCGATAACTCGGTGCGGACGCAGAAATTGATCGCAGGCGAGTGCCATGTCGCTCCATACCCTAACCCCGCTGATATCGCCAGCTTGAAAGAAAATAAAAAATTGCGCGTGATGGAACAAGAAGGGCTAAATGTGGGATACCTCGCATATAATACTCAAGTGCCTCCATTCGATAATGTGAAAGTGCGAAAAGCTCTAAATATGGCGATCAACAAGCAGGCAATACTAGATGCCGTATTCCAAGGCGCAGGAAAAGCTGCTAAAAATCCTATACCGCCAACAATGTGGTCATACAATAAAGCCATAAAAGACGATCCTTATAACCCTGAAAAAGCTAAACAGATGCTCGAAGAAGCTGGCGTAAAAGGATTGAAAATGAAAATATGGGCAATGCCAGTGGCAAGACCTTACAATCCTAATGCAAGGCGCATGGCGGAAGTCATTCAAGCCGATCTCGCTAAAATCGGAGTTGGAGTCGAAATCGTCTCTTATGAGTGGGGCGAGTATCTAAAGCTCTCCAAAAACGTTAAACGCGACGGGGCAGTCTTGCTTGGATGGACGGGCGATAATGGAGACCCAGATAACTTCCTCGCCGTCTTGCTCGGATGCGATGGAGTCGGCGGATCTAACCGCGCTCAGTGGTGCAATAAGGAGTTTGATGCCTTAACAAGTGAGGCAAAGCAAATCTCTGATATTCGTAAGAGGACTAAACTTTATAAAAAAGCTCAAGTCGTCTTCAAAAGAGAAGCTCCTTGGGCAACCATCGCT
>JABAAS010000059.1 GCA_014238625.1 Alphaproteobacteria bacterium
GCTCAGGGCTAGGCGCCTTCTCGGTGCGCTCGCTGAGATTGGTCGGATGCGTGCCAGCAGAGCAGAAAAGGCGGAGGTCGCTATGTTCGTTCTCTGAAGACATATTTGAATCCGAGTTTGACTCCAAATCTGCCTCCAAGTCTGTCTCCGAGACGCGCGTTTGCGGTTGTCCCTCGTAGTGCTCGCAGAGAGAGACAAGATGCGGGTGTTGCGAAAAATCCGTGGCGATCGTCAAAAGAGTTCTGACATTCGCACGGTAGGCTCGTGCTAGAACTTCTGCAAGACGCGGAAGTTCTCTCTTGCTCTGTTTATCCTTGCTCTGTTTATCTTTGCCCTGCTCGTCCTTGCCCTGCTCGCTTTCCTCTCTATGATTGTTCCGCTTCCCGTTATCTCGCTCGTCGAGAAAAAAATCAAGGTGGCAGTGCGAATCAACTAAAGCAAAGTCATCCGCAACATTAGTCTCTGCTAGAGGCTCAGCAGAGCGAGTAGGAAAAGTCGACATGCTAAGTGTAAATTATAAGCATTAGTTATAAGTGTAAGTTATTGCTGGAAAATTATAAGTATTAGTTTTTTCAAAAAATATCTGAAAACGACTATTACTTATCTTCTCTCTCTAATCTCGGAAAAATCGCTTGCACATCTACAAGCCGACCGCCCTCCTCTAGCCTTGTCGCGCGCGAGCTAAAGTCGCGAGCCGTTTCAGATACCCCTAGCATAGTCAGTAGCTGCGACATAGAAGCTGGCATAAAACACTGCAAGTCGATCGCCGCCATTCTCAAGCAGTCGCACAAAACATAAAGCACAGTGCCAGCTCTGGTTTTATCCGACGAATTCTTTAGTAAAGCCCAAGGTGCCTCCCTCGTAATATATCTATCAGCCTCAGCCAAGCAGCCGAAAATACCATCTAAAGCAAGGTGAAAAGAGCAAACCTCAATCCTCTTTTGTAACAACGACTCCGCTTGTCTAAAAGTCTCTAACAAAGCCCTATCCTCATCGCGCAACTCGCCGCAAGGAGGGATACGCCCCTTCCAGCCGCGCTCGACTAAACTCAGAACTCGCATGCATAAATTACCTAACCCATTCGCCAAATCCTCGTTAGAGCGACGCACTATAGCAGAGTGCGAAAAATTACCATCCTCGCCAAACGGTACCTCTCGCAATAAAAAATACCTAACTCGGTCTAATCCGTAGCTCGCAATCAGCTCTAAAGGATCGATAACATTACCTAAAGACTTCGATATCTTCTCGCCATCGTTCGTCCACCAGCCATGCGCAAAAATACGCCGCGGCAAATCCAAACCCGCAGACAAAAGCAACGCAGGCCAATATACAGCATGAAACCTAACTATGTCCTTGCCAACCATATGTAAGTCCGCCGGCCAATACTTAAACAAACTAGATGACGAATCCGGAAAGCCAAGACCAGTCAAATAGTTCGTCAATGCCTCTACCCAAACATACATAACATGGTTGGAACGATTGGGAACTGGAACTCCCCAAGAAAAAGTCGTGCGCGATACGCATAAATCCCATAAATCTCCCTCGACAAAAGCTCGAACCTCGTTCATTCGAGTGCGCGGAAGGATGAAATCTGGGTGCGCATCGTAGTGCGATAGCAAAGCATCTCGATACTTCGATAAGCGGAAAAAAATACTCGGCTCCTCAACCCATTCTACCTCCGCGCCGCTAGGAGCACGACGAGTGCCGTCAGAGCCCTCTACTAACTCCGAAACATCGTAGTAGCTCTCGTCACGAACCGCATACCAGCCCGCGTACAATTTGTCATACAAATCTCCTCGTTCTTCTAACTTGCGCCAGAAAGCCTGTGCGCAAATCTTATGGCGTTCCTCGCTAGTGCGAACAAAGTCGTTATGCGAAATGTTCAAACGCTCCGCCATAGATAAAAAATTGCCCGCAAAACGATCCGTGAAATTAGTAATCGTCTCTCCTGCCTTCTCCGCTGATTTCGCTACTTTTTGTCCATGCTCGTCCGTGCCAGTTAAAAGATAGCAGGACAAACCTCGCAAACGCTGGTAACGCGCTAATACATCGCTCGCTATGCTCGTGTAGGCATGACCTATGTGCGGCTTGTCATTTACATAGTAAATCGGTGTCGTGATGTAAAAACAATCTCTCATAACAACGCAATACTAGCTAATCTCGCATAAACTCGCGAGAGCAAAGCTCGCAGATAGCGTAAAATCTCCCCCGCGCGCAGAACGACTGCTAAGAAGGTTCGATACAGTGCTTTGCCAAAGTCCTTGCCAAAAATCTACTCTAACTTGTCTAATAGTCTCGCGTGCAGAGCCAGATAGTAGACCAAGCATTGCCGTCGAACAGACATTAGCTCTATCAGACAAACTAGACCTCTCATCGCTTAAGCCAGCGCGAACCGCGCAAGATAAAAATCGTTGCCATAAAAAACGAAAAGCCTCTGCGCTAGCCTTGTCGTTGGATAGTAATTTTAGTAGATCTTGTGCCTTCTCATCGCCTCGCAAGTCTTCATTACGCAAGTCCTCATTACGCAAGTCTTCATTACGCAAGACGGAGCTCGGGTCATCGCTTAGACTCGATCTTTGCGGATTCTTTAGGTTGCTAGAAATAGCCTCGCCAAAAGCGCGGATAAAACTCTCTCCCCCCGCCTCAAACAAAAGTCCCGCGTAGTAAAATGAACCTCCCGATAAGCGCGCAACAAGCTCCGCAACAGAGCGCTCAGCACCGCGCTCGCACAAAAAATTCGTGATCGCCTCTAAATCAACAGAAACAAACGCCAACGGGCGACAGCGCGAGCGTAAAGTCGCAACTAACGCCGCGCTCGAATGACAAACTAAAAAAAGAACAACCCGACGACTAGGCTCCTCAACAACCTTCAGTAGCGCGTTCGCAGCCTCGCGGTTCAAGCGGTCCGCAGAGTCTACAATACCTACTCGATAACTCGAAAATACCGACGTCTTGTGAAAAAATGATACAAGGCTGCGCGCTTGATCTACAGTGATTTCTCCCTCACCAACCGCGCTGAGCGATACTAAATCCGGATGCGTGCCAGTCGCTACTTGTTGAAAAATAGTCGATGAGCCACTGCTAGACAAATCTCGCGTTTGCCTCTTTTGCTCGGAACTACGCTCGTTATCTAATAAAAAACGCGCCGCAGCGTAAGCAAAAGATGCCTTGCCAACGCCTCGCGAGCCGTAAAGTAGCCACGATTGTGCCTCGCTACCACCCTGCCAAGCGCGCAGAAAGCTATGCTCCGCCCTAGATTGACCAGATAATCTCAAAGTAAGCTGGGCGGGTGGGAGAAAACCATACCCATCGTCCCCTAGTTCTTGTCTCTCTGCCATCGGTATCAACGCTCCCGCTCGTTTGCAGGTGGGCTCGCCGTACGAACAATGGGGGATAATGGAACTTCTTGGAGAACTTCTGGGGGAGCTGCTGAGTGATGTAGCTCGAGCGAAAAACTCGATACAACCTGCTGCTCTATCCTATCCGCTACGAGCTCGACAGTCTCACTAGCATCGATAACAGACCAGATGTTTGGCTCGCTACGGGCTTGTTGTAAAAATATAGCGCGGACTTTGCTGAAAAATTGAGAATCGCGTCTCTCAAAGTTATCGGGCTTAACATAAGCCTCCCCTCTCTTGCTAGCAAAACGCTGCATCGCTAGTTCGGGAGATAGGTCGAGGACTATTCCTAAATCTGGCTCTAAACTCGAGGCTAAGTCTGATGACAATCCCGCAGCTAGCCCGATATCGCTTAAAGCAATGCGATGCAAGCTCTTAAGTAAATCTAAACTCGCGCCTCCAGCCCCCTGATACGCAAAGCTCGAAAACGCAAAACGATCGCATAAAACCCAAAGCCCCTTGTCCAACGCAGGGGCTATAACCCTATGTAGATGGTCTCTACGAGCAGCGTTAAACAGCAACGCCTCGGTGATGGCATCAACCCCCGTCCCATCCGCCGTCACATCCTCCGTCCCATCCGCCGTCACATCCTCTTGCAACAATAGTGAGCGAATCTTTTCTCCTAATGGCGAGCCACCAGGCTCGCGCGTAGGCAAGCAAGAAATCGCGTAGCGAGACTCTAGTCTCTCTTGCAGAAGCCTCGTTTGTAAGCTCTTGCCAGCTCCATCGATACCATCGATAACAATAAATTTTCCCCGACCGCACTGACTCTCCATTGGTAAATCGCACAAAAACGCCCGCTAACGCAGAACGCGTACTTGGCTTTCCGAAAAACCAGCCTCGTTTAGACGATCCAGCAACGACTCGATGCGAGCATCGTCCTGACTAGGCAAAGGACCCAGCAAAAGACGCGTCAAAGATGGATCGGGGGCAGGCTTCTCAACTATTGGTAAGTCCAAACGCAATGCTTGAAGTCTTGCTCTCGCTGATGCAATAGATTTTTGCTCGCGAAAAGCTCCTATTTGCGCATAAACCTTCCAAGGAATAGAACCCTCAAGCGCGCCCGCCGAACGCGGCGCTCTCGCTCTCTCAGGAGCAGGCGGTAATACTGGCGCGCTCGAGGCAATAGCGCGAGAAGAGCCAGAACCTCGACCATATAAGCTGGCACTGCCGCCACGCTGCATCTGCTCCGCAAGACGTTTGCTATCCTTGCCCAAAATCTGAACATGCACCAAAGTCGTGCCTTGCTTCTCAAAGCCTAAAACCCTCGCAGCCTGACGAGACAAATCAATTATACGACCCTTCGCAAAAGGACCGCGATCATTCACTCGTAGGCGAACCGTGCGGTTGTTCTGCAAGTTCGTTACAAAAACATAAGATGGTAAAGGCAGAGTTCGATGCGCCGCCGTCATCAAAGTCTCATCAAAAATCTCGTTATTCGCAGTGCGGCGGTTATGGAACTTCGGACCATACCAAGAGGCTATTCCAGTCTCCTTGTAGTTGTAATCAACTCGCGGCGTATAAGTCTTCTTCCTGATCTCGTAAGGCTTGCCGATTTTATAAACAGGCTCGCCTTTAACTATCTCGCGACCTTGGACAACTCCGCGGTGCGTCTCCTTCAGCATAAGAGGCTGCGAACAGCCTATCGCTAGTAAAGACAACGCAAGGGGCGCAACAAGGGGGGCAACAAGGGGGGCAACAAGGGGGGCAAGCCAGCCTAACCCAAAATGTCCAGATCGTAGACTAAATCTCATCACTATTTACTATCACTATGTAACATACACTATATAACATCGCCCTATAGCATAACTCCATCCCATAACTTTTGCCAATAAACCTTTTGCCAAGCTAGCAAAGGTTCCTAAAAGCCAGAAATTTATATACCAAGCCTGCTGAGTGTTTCGGGAGACGGAAAGCCGTCCGCAGTAAGTCCTACACTCTTTTGATATTGCATCAACGCGCGTCTGGTGCGAGTACCAAATATCGCGTCCGCAACACCACTCGCAAAACCAAGCTCGTTCAAGCGCTCCTGTAGCCTTCTTATATCATCTAAGCGTAAAATTTGCTCGGCACTTTCCCTAGATAAGCCGGGCGCTCCCCGCAAGCGGTCAGCTAGCAAACCGACAGACAGCGCATAAAGGTTCGAGTTATTCCAGCGCAAAATACTACGGAAGTTTTGCGAAACAAGGAAAACAGCACCCCTCGCGCCAGATGGAAGTAGCAGTGAACTTTTGCCAATGCTCGCCAAGCGTGCCCGTTGGCTCTTATGGGCTGCCTTAACCCCCCTCTTGCGCCAGAACGCCCTACTACGCCAAGAATGCGCCTGCGCGTAGTCGAAATTTCCCGACAAACGCACCTCTAAACCCCAACTCAGAGTTCCAGCTCTACCGCCCGCCCCCTTCCCTTGCGCACGCCAGCCGCTAGCCCGCAAATAGTGTGCCGCTGAGGTCAAAGAATCCTCAACATTATGCCAAATATCAGCTCTCCCGTCTCCATCTCCATCGCGCCCATACTGCCAATAAGTTGTCGGAATAAACTGAACTTGACCCATCGCGCCAGCCCAAGAGCCAAGCATTTCTCGCGGAGAAATACCCTCTCGTTCGATAATCTGTAGTGCCGTTAAAAATTGCTCTCGAAAAAATCTCTCCCTTCTACCATCCGCAATAAGACTCGCCGTCGCATGCAAAACCGAAAAACGACCCGTGATATTACCGTAGTCACTCTCAAGACCCCATATAGCTATCAAAATCTCGCCAGGAACACCATACTCTAGCTCTAAACGCTGCAGAAGAGAATCATGTTCCTCTAACATAGCCTTGCCCCGAGAAATGCGCCGCTCGTCAAGGCGGCGGTTCGTATAGCGGTGAAAAGTCTCAAATATCTCAGGCTGCTTCTTATCTCGCTTGATAACCTCCTCTAATATGCCCTCTTTACTAAGAAACTCGTAGGTCTCTTGCCACAACTCTTCTGATACTCCTCGACGTCTAGACTCCTTGCCTAAATTATTCAAAAAATTCCTAGAAAATGACTCCTGCGCATTAGCCTCAAATACAGAAAAACTCACAAAAAACAGCAGCAAAAACGCAGGTAAGACAAATAAAACAAAAATATAAAAAGATGGACGCAAGTACATCAATCGTCTCCTCCAATAGCCCTGTTATGCGTTAAACGAACCTTGCGGCGCTGCCAATCGCGCTCCGCAATGTCAGCACGACGATCTGCCTTCGCCAATCCCTTACCCAAGCCAAGGTTAATCTTCGCAATGCCGCGGGCGTTGAAAAATAATCTTAGTGGCACAAGAGTCATCCCCCCTCTTTGCACAGAGCCAGATAAACGAGAAAGCTCCTTTTTGTGCAGCAATAGCTTACGCTCTCGGCGTGGAGCATGTTGGCTCGATTTAATAGCTTGCGGGTAATCTCCTATATGAAAATTTACTAGAAATAGCTCCCCTCGCTTGAAAAGCGCAAAACTGTCACCAATAGCAGCTCGTCCAATTCTAATCGCTTTGACCTCGCTACCGCTAAGGCAGATGCCCGCCTCCATTTCTTTCTCAATGCGGAATTTATGTCTCGCGCCTCTATTATCTAAACCTTTCATGCCCTCAGCGGTGGTTGCTCGCAGTTGTTAGCAAAACCCATTGTATTATAACCTCGCCGCAATCTCTAGCGCCTCTCTAACGCGTTCCTGTGCCAAAACGCTCGCCTCTAACAAAGGCAAACGAGGCTGAGCCGTGGCAAATATACCTTGATGGCAAAGCGCGTATTTAACAGGTGCTGGGCTGGTCTCGCAAAATAAAGCTTGCCATAAAGGCAACAGAGCATCGCGAAAGCGCGATGCCTCTTGCAAGTTGCCAGCAGTAAAAAACTCGTAAAGCTCAACCATAGCCTTAGGTACCACGTTTGAAGCAACGGAGACGCACCCCTCTCCTCCCATCGCTAAAAACGCACAGAGACTCGCGTCTTCCCCAGAAAGAAGAGTAAAGTCCTCTCGTAATCCCGCTCGTGCAAGCTCGCTAACTCGCGTCAAGTCTTGCGGCATCGCATCCTTAAGCGAAACTATATGCGGACAATCCTCGACAAGGCGGATGACAGTCTCAACACCAAGCTCTACAGAAGTGCGCGCCGGAACATTATAAAGCATGATCGGTAAATCAACCCTATTCGCTATTTCGCAAAAATGCGCGTAAAGACCAGCCTGCGTAGGTTTATTGTAATAAGGGGTTACCTGTAGAGTCGCTTGCGCTCCCGCACTCTGCGCAAAGCTGGTAAGCGCTACCGCCTCTTCCGTCGAGTTCGCTCCAGCTCCAGCAATAACCGGAAGACGCCCCGCATTGCACTCTAAGCATAAATCGATCACTCGCTTATGCTCATCCA
>JABAAS010000005.1 GCA_014238625.1 Alphaproteobacteria bacterium
GGAAGTGATAGATGACTAGACTACGTTATGTTGAGGGGGAGATCGTTAGGGCGAAGCGACAACGGTTAGAGATTCTATCTGTTGAAAACTTGGAGCGCATTTTTTGTCGAGATGTTAAAAGCGGTAAGACGCAATATTTCGCTGCGCGGGAGTTGCATAGCATAGCAACGAGTGGGAAGGAGAAAGAGGTCGTTAAAGACCCTGTTCTTTTAGACGAGAAAGAGCGTTCACGAGTTTATAGCCGCCTCGAAATTTTAAAACCTATTTTACGCGGGAGCAAAAAAAATAAGGTACAGATAATTTCAAAGCAAGCTGAGGACCATAACATTTCACAAGCAACAATCTACAATTGGCTGAAAGCCTACGTGCGTGGAGATGGTAAGGCATCAGCGCTTGCAACGCGCAAAAGAGCTAATCGTAAAAGTCGCTTAAGCCAATCTGTATTGAAGATTGTCAACGAGGTGATTGCCACTCACTTTGAGACTAGTCAGAAGCCTATGATGGAACGATCGATCGAAGAGGTTCGTCGCCAGTGTAGAGAAAAAGGTAAAGAAGCCCCATCTGCCACTACAATTAGAGCATACATCAAGTTGCGTGATCAGAGGAAACAGACTTTGAAACGTCATGGAGTTGCGCAAGCGAGGTCAAAGTATGATGTTGTATTGGGTGAGTTTCCCCATGCCCACGCTCCTTTGGATGTCGTGCAAATGGATCACTCTTTGATGGATGTGGTTCTTGTTGATGACTCTCGTCGTCATAGCATAGGTAGACCTTGGCTCACTCTTGCGATTGATGTCTACAGTCGTATGGTAGTTGGTTTCTATGTATCTTTTGAAAATCCGTCGCAATTTTTAGTAGGTTTGTGTTTAGCCAATGCCATGTTGAGTAAGGATTTATGGCTGGATTCATTAGGTTTGAGTGCGAAGAATTGGCCTGTTTGGGGTAAGATTGAACGTCTACATGTCGACAATGCCATGGAGTTCCGCTCCAACGGTCTTGCAGATCTTTGTCAAGAATACGGCACTGATTTAGAATTTCGTCCAGTCAAACAGCCTCATCATGGAGGTGTGGTAGAGCGTTTCTTTAGGACACTTGAAGGACATGTGCATACCTTGCCTGGCAGTACTTTTTCTAATCCGCCTGAGCGCGGTGAATACGAATCTGAAAAGCGTGCAGCGATGACGCTTGATGAGTTTGAACGTTTTCTAGCTGATTGGTTAGTGTCTAATTACCATATCACGCCGCATGAGGGATTGGGGGGAGGGAAGCCTATCGATGCATGGAATGAGGGCATTGATGGCAAAGCAGGACAAGTTGGACGTGGCATTCCTGCTAAGCTTGATAATGAGCGAGAATCCATCCTGATTAATGCTATGCCTACCGACACCAGAGTTGTTACTAATAAGGGTATTGTGTGGGATTATATCCATTACAGCAATCAGCATTTTAGCCGATTGCGAGGTAAAACAGTTAGGGTTAAGCGTGACCCTCGCAACGTAAAGTTTATATGGTTTGAAGATAAAGCGTCTGGTCAGTGGTTACGTGCTGTTTGTCGAGATTTATCTCAGGCTGCAATGAATTTGTGGGATATTCGAGCGACAAAGAAAGCGTTGCGAGCAAGTGGTGCTAAAGTTGACGAGCAAACTATATTTGCGGGTATGGCACGGCGCAAGCAATTACTTGAGGAAGCTAGCGATAAGAAGATAAAGGCCACTCGTAGGCATAAAAAGGCTTTACGTGCTGAGGCGATGGATAAGAAATTTGCTTCCGAAGAATACTCACAGAACAGAACTCCACATAATAAAAACAAAAAATTTTCTGTTATCCAAGGAGGTCGAACTAACTTAGCTGAACAAAGTGATGAAGAAGACTTCACAAAGATACCTATTCGCATTCTAAAAATCAGTAAAGACTAAAAAGGAGATTAGTATGTCATATAATTCTGCAAAATTTGCTACCCCAAACATTAAAATAACTAATATGAGCTCTAATGATTCACGGGAGTTTTTTTCAAACATTTCGTCCACCGAAGAGTCTCGTATCAAAAAAAGTAAGAAAAAGCCTGGAACTATTGTGCATCAAGTATTTCAGGCTATCCTTGATAAGATGCGGCTGTCTGTTGAAACGGCTGGCAGCTCGAAGCCGGAAGGGTTGCTGGTCGTAGGGGACAGTGATAGCGGCAAGAGCACATTGTTGAGGTATTTTAGTATTCTTTTGGAAAAAGAAGAAAGGATGCATTACAAGCAGGGCGTAGATTTTACAGAGTTAGAAGAACAACCTTTAGAGCACCATGCCATCAAACCTGCATTTCTTTTCAGCGTCCCATCTCGCGCGACGGTGAATGGAGTTCTTGAACGCGCTTTGTCATCTAATGGTATTATTTTAGATAGGCGTGTTACCTTGAATCAGTTAGAGGATATTTTTTATAGCAAGTTAAAAATTTTAAAGACTCGCGTTATTTTGATAGACGAGTTTCACGATATTGGTGGGATAGGCTATAGAGACCAAAAGTTGATACTAAAGGTGCTGAAAGAAATGACGAACAATTTATCGATACCGATCATTGCTGCGGGAACTAGTGCTGCTTTACCGCTTTTGCAATCGGACGAGCAGATTCGTTCTCGTTTGGAGGCTATACGTTTGGAGCCGTTTCGTATAAGCGTTGATTTTAGAGATTTTGTAGCCACCTACGAAGCAGGATTGGGAGTTAATTTAAAACATCGTATGTCTTTAAATGATAGGAAGTTTCTGGGTTATCTGCACAGCCGTACGAATGGTCTTGTTGGACAAGTTACTCAACTGCTCGGTAAAGCTTACGAGCTTGCTATCCGTATAGGAGCCGAGGAGATAACCCAAGAGTTATTAGAGAAAGTGAAATTTACGCCTTTGGTTACTGCCATGTCGAATCGTTCAGATTTTGATGATCTAGTTAAATTTTGAGCGACTTTTTGTGATTTGATAGGGGTTTTTTCTATCAGGCTAATCATCTTTTTCGTAGAGTTAGTTTCTATGCAAAGTTATCTGTTTAAAAGAAGTAACCTGTCACGCTAAAATTGATTACTTACTTTTTATTCTGCAAAGAATGCAGATTACGGATGAGATTTTAGAGTGGATAAATCTTAAGCTTTGCCTACAGTCGATTCAAACCGTGAGGTCTTTGATAAACAGGTTAATTTTAAAACACTCACCTTGTTATTAAGTTTTGCTCGAGAGGAATTTTCTTATAACCCAATAAGTGTTCATTGTTAATGATCCACTGGTGTTCTGCTTTGTAGTCCCCGAAAGAGCTTTGTATAGCGTTCCAGAATTTTTGCGAATGATTGCGTTGAACAAGATGTCCAACTTCATGCGCTACTACATATCGCATCACACGCTTGGGAGCGAAGACGAGATGCCAATCAATACTAATGATACCTCCCTTACCGCAACTTCCCCATACATTTTTCAAACTAGAGACTCGCAAACCACTTATTTTGACTCCTAAGTTCTGCTCGGAAAGTTTTACAGCGGCGAGTGCTTCTGTTTTGAGATGTTCCTTCATCCAATTCTGAAGTGCAAATTCAACCACTTTATCGTGTTCTTCTGCAGAATTTTGCTCTTCCAGCGAGACATAGAAGCCGTTTTTATAACTAATACTAGGAGCCTCTATATTGGCGTGCATAGTAGTCAGCCTTGTTAAACGTCCCCAATAAGGAATTTTAGCACCTGTTTTGAAGTGGGCAATTTTGTGTGTCTTATCGTATTTTTCTTTTAATTTTATGTAATTTTCTATAATCCATCTCTTTTTTTTATCTAGCGCATTTTCAATGTCCTGTAGATTTGAGTTTTTGGGTGCAGTGATATTCATCGCGTCCATTGTCATTTCGATACGGACATGCTTGGCTATCTCGCTTCTTTTCAGCGAGTAGGGTATGCGGGTATTGCCTATTGAGAATTCGCTCATGCTATTATTTCGCAAATTGTTTGATGGCGATATCTTCTATTTCTACAGGTAATTTTTCCAGTAGCGTGAATCCCAAATTGTGTGCAACTTCACGAACCTTTTGTCGTAGTTTTTTCCGCAAGCTTTCTCTTCCCTGCCATCCAGTTGGAGTAAGCATCTTGTAAGTATAGAGTCTTTCGACTTGTAACGCTAGCTCCCTGTGCTTATTTTCTGAATTACTATTTTGATTTTTGTTGACATTATCAACTACCATCAAGATGGCGTATGCGTTTTTGCTTAGACCGCTCCCTTCATGTGCATTTTTTTCTGCATCAATTTCTTGTGCATACTTTTTTGCCTCCTCTAGTTTATCCATCCAGCTTAGTTGAGTATCGTCCATTTTTTTTATCAACTCGCGTAGCTTCTCGCTAAACTTTTCATACTGGTGATGATTTTCTTGGATGCGTGCCTTTGTAATTTTACGCAGTTCGGTTGTTTTTTGTAGTGCTGCAGTTTTTATATCTGCTTCTGTTTTATCTGTCGTGTCAAAGTTTAACCAGAACTGCTCGTCGATAACAGCACGTAGTTCGATAATATTTTTAATTCCGGTAACCTCTAGGTATTCATTTATCATTGCGGTAATTTTGGCACTATAGTTTTCTTGTTCAAAGTATTCTTTTTTTTCAAACATTTGTTTACCGTGCCACAAGAAGCCTGCAAACCATTTCAAATCGTCTGTTGCCTCCCACACGCTTACATCTGGTGCGAGAGCTTGGTAGAGTTTTATGAAAGCTCGCACTTTGCTCTGAAACCTCAACCAATTGTCTTCTGTGCCGATACTTTTGACTAGAGCGTAATACTCGTTTTTAATATCTTTTTCTCCGTTTTTCCGCTGGATATTTTTTACGTAATGCAGCACGGCGGAGTGCGCTTCACGGAACTCCACGCGCAGATTCTCAAGATCATGCATTGCGTTTTTTACATCTTTGGAGTGGTAGCTTGCGAGAGCTTCGTCGAGTTTTTGGCTTACCCCAATGTAGTCTACGATGAGTCCGTTCTTTTTTTTATCATCCGTTACTCTATTTGTTCTGGCGATCGCTTGTAAAAGTGAGTGCTCTTTGAGCGGTTTGTCCAGATACATTACAGCTTCGTTTGGTGCATCGAAGCCAGTTAGTAATTTTTCGCATATGATTAAAATTTGCGGATTTTTTCTTAATTTTCTGAATTCGTCCTTGATGCGTGCTTCCTCTGTACTGTTTGCATACCATTTCTCTAACTCAACACGGATTTCTTCTTTATATTTATTTTCGCTGGGCATAGAGTCTTTTTGCGTAGAGGAGTAGACGCAGGCACTAATTTTTGTTGCGGCGTCTTGCGCCTCGGTTTTTTCCATTCCTTGCTCGATATATTCGTCGGTGATGAGCTTGTCTAATGCTCGTTTGTATAGAACTATTGCTTCTCGATCGTATGCTACTAGTTGAGCTTTGAATCCATCTTTGAGGGCATATCCTTTAAAATGTTGCCAGATGTCGTAGGCTACTTGCTCTATTCGATCATGGTGCTTAATCAAATTGGCAATTGAGACTCTTTGATTTTTCACCTGCTCTTTTTCCGCATGGTTTAAATCATCAAAAGATTTATCGAACATGACATCTATTTTCTCTGCATCGAGCAGCCACTCTGTTTTGCGTGCGGTGTAGTAGATAGGCACGGTTGCATTATCGCTGATAGAATTTTCGATACTGTATTTATCTAGATAGTCTTCGTCTTCTGCTCCAAAGTTTTGGTAGGTATTTTTATCGTCTTTTTTTATGGGAGTGCCGGTAAATCCGAAAAAAGTAGCCTCTGGTAAGGTTTTTCGCAAGGCTAAGCCTAAGTCTTTTTCTTGTGTTCTGTGGCATTCGTCTACCATCACGATCCAATTTTGACTGTTGGGTATGGCTTGCGAGCTACCTTCGAATTTATGTATAGTGCTGATTAGAGTCTGCCCTACGGTATTGCTAGCGATTTTTTCGCGCAGTTCGTTGATTGAATCTACTCTATGTGGATTTGGCAATTTTGTTGCGCGGAAGGTGCGAGCTATCTGTTGGTCGAGGTCTACTCTATCTGTCAGGACCAGTAGGTTTGGGTTTTGCAGATTGGTTGAGGATATATTGAGATGGTGTTTTAGTTTAAGGGCGGCGAAGACCATAGTTAGCGACTTACCGCTACCTTGAGTATGCCATATCAACCCTTGCTTATGCTTACCTTCGACGACGCGCTCGACCATTTTATTGACGGCGCGGAATTGCTGATATCGACAGATTTTTTTGATAGTTTTACCGGCTTCTGCATCGCGCTCGAAGACGATAAAATGTGCGATTATATCGAGCAGGCGACTAGGCTCCAACGAGCCCCATAAGCCTCTTTCTAGTTCATTGGCGAGATTTTCTGTATTTTTTTGTTTATACTCGTCGCGCCAATAGCTATAGAATTTAGAGCTAGCTCCTGTTGCGCCGTATAGCAGATTAATTCCGTTTGTTATTATATTGAAGAGATTGCTGTAGAATAGATGTGGTATATCGCGTTCGTATTGTTTTATTTGCTCAAAGGCTTCTCCGATTTTGTCTTTGGCATTGAGAGGTGACTTTGTTTCTATTACTACGATAGGTATGCCGTTTGCGTATACTACTATGTCTGCTCGATGAGGTTTTTCCGCTCTAACATATAGCTGTCGAGTAACCGCGAAATGATTTTTGTTTATATTTTGGAAGTCCAGCAAATGTAGAGTTTTGCTGGTTCTTTCACCGTCGACTTTTCTAGCGAGACCTCCGCGCAGGTATTTGAGCCATTTTTCGTTATCTGTTTGATCTAGCAGCTCTGATGCTGCGGCTTTTGCGTCTGTTTCTGAGATATCATTGAGTTTTTGCAACGCGGTGATGAGATGTGGCAGAAAGATGACTTGGTTATTGCTTTTGCGCAGGGAGCTATGCTTGCTAGGATCGATGTATTCGTATCCGAGTTTTTCGAGATATTCTAGAGTTGGCTGTTCGGCGAATAGCCACTCGCTAGAATTCCTGCCTGCATTACGCTTACTCATTGTAACACTCGCACTTTACCGCTTAGTAGGTCTTGCATCAAACCAGTCTTGATGCGCTTGAGTTGAGCCATGACGCTTTCGTTGGCACTGATTGTTTCGTCTATGCTTGTTAGTATTTCCGCACTTTTTTTTTGAGTTAATATATTTGGAATTAAAAGTTCGATGGAAGAAAAGACTGTTTTGTTGATTATTGGAACTGCTGTACATGATGCTTTTGATTTAATCTTATTCTCATTAAAGAGAAGAGAATAGTAAATAAAATAGGTATTTGTGTTAACGTTCGTTATACAAGCGTTTATTTGCTGGTTGGTTACGCAATCCACTTCAACAATGGATAATTTACCTAATGTTGAACCAATACATGTATAAAGAATACTGTTTTTTGGTATTAGCTTGGCTCCTTCATTTAAAGCTATATTTGTTACACTTCTTGCCGCTTGTGAAACTTTATAGCTCGTATCTAAGTCGGCAGGTGTAAAAAATGGAATATCTCCATCCCAGTAATTTATTTTTTTGGTGCTTGGTGTCTTTCCAGTGACAACGTTGACGAGCTGGTAGATGGGCTTTTTCTCCCACCCCTCAGGCACTTCGCCTCGTTCTATGGCGCGGCTACCGAGACCGCCCGTTAATAACTCTTCCATCAAGCCACGCTTGACCCGTTCTGCTTGCGCTATTACGCGCTCGGTTGCGCTTATACTTTCATCGACAGAGTTGAGAATCTCGGCGATGCGCTCCTGCTCATTGAAGGGAGGGCAGAGAAGCTTCTGTTTTTTTGCATTACCCAAGTTTATAAAAGGTTGAGCTCCGCCACTTATGTTCCAAAAACCTTTTTTTTGGGCCGCATAATATAAGAATTTTGCGCAAGAAATTTTTGGCAAGGGGAAAACAACCATCGTATTTTTGATAGCACTCCATTTACCATTTGCCCAAAAAACTTTTCCGCTATTTGCCCCAATCGCGGAAACAACAAAACCTCGCCTTTCAAAATCAAAGTAAGGCAATTTACCATCAGCCCCAGCCGCGCTAAACGCTGTGAAGCCATTATGACAGTAGGATTTTTTGGTTACCTTTGTGTCTCCCCAATCAATTTCAGCCACTTCCTCAAGTGTAAGTATTTTCCATTCTTCAGGTAAATCACTCAACATAGCCAAGCTCCCGCAAAGCCTTGTTCATCTTTGCTTCCGCCTTTTTGCGCTCTGCCATCAGCTCGGTGAGTAGTTCAGTTTCTTTTGCTACATCTACCTGCTCTGCCTGCTCGCCCAAATTAACATAACGATTTATGTTAAGATTATAATCGTTGCTTGCGATTTCATCCACACTTACCAGCCTCGCCAGTTTTGCTACATCCTTAAACGCCAGATAGCCATTTGCCAACTTCTCTATGTGATTATCGCGCAGGTAATTTTGCGCTCGTTCTGCCTCAAACTGCTTTTCGCCATTGACGACCATCACCTTGCCTTTAAGGTGTTGCGGCTTATCTTTGCGCATCAGCAGAATAACAGTTGGGATGTTAGAGCCGTAGAACAAATTGCCAGCGAGTCCTATCACCCCCTCTACCAAATCACGCTCGATAAAAGCCTTGCGGATTGTACCCTCGACTCCGCCTCGGAACAGCACACCATGTGGAATTACCACTGCTAACTTACCATCCTCCTTCAAACTCGCCAGCATATGCTGAACGAACGCCAGGTCTCCCTTGCTGGCAGGAGGGCAGCCGTAAGTATCGCGCCCATACTGGTCTCCTACTTTCCATATTTCATGCCCCCACTCGTTTAGTGAGAAGGGCGGATTAGCAATCACTCGGTCAAAACCTAATACTCTCTCACCTCCTTCGCCTGCCATATGTTTTGGTGTGCGCAGAGTATCGCCGCGCCTTATATCTGCCTCATCGAGCCCGTGCAGGAACAAGTTCATCTGGCAAATCGCCCAAGTATTTATATTGCTCTCTTGTCCGTAGAGACTTAGTGATGCGGGATTTTTACCGCTGCTCTTAACAGCATTATGCGCTTCCAACAGCATGCCACCGCTACCACAGGTTGGGTCATATACGCTCATCCCTTCATCTATTCCCAAACAGCGCACCATCAGCTGCACGACTTTCTTTGGCGTATAGAACTCGCCCCCCTTCTTGCCACCATCGTCGGCGAACTGCTTTATCAAATACTCGTAGGCATTACCGAGCATATATTCGTCAACATTGCTATTGCGCAAATCATACTGATCGAAATGTTGCATCAGCTTTTCTAACACCGCATCGCTAAAGCGTTCCTTATTGTTGAAGTCTACTTCTTGAAAAATGCCATTTAGGCGTGTGTTGCTATCCTCGATTAATCGGAATGCTTGGTTCAACCTCTCTCCGATGTTGCTACTATGCTTGCGCACATCAGCCCACCTATGCTCTTTAGGAATATCAAAACGATGCTCGTCCGCTAACTCAGCGGTTTTTTTATCGCCGTATATGGCTTTTCTTTCTTCGTATTCTTCCTGCCAAACATCGCTGAGGCGCTTGAAAAACAGCAATCCAAAGATATAGCTTTTATACTCGCCACTATCTATTTTACCGCGCAGGATGTTGGCAGCACCCCAGAGGTGTTGCTCTAGCTCTTGCTGTTCTACAGCCATGCCAGCATTCGTCTTGAAAATCTCATTTTAGTAGCCTCCTAATGTAATGCTCGAGCTACAGATTGGCAAAACTATCACCGACTGCACATGTGTGAAAGAAGAAAAATTTTTCTCTAGGTAAGCAATAAAAACAGCAAACGCTTCGACCAAAACAGCTAAACATTTGGAGAAAAACAATAATTTCAAATTAAGTCTAAAAGTTATTTGTTTTTTTGAGATTAATTCTAAAAATTACTTGTTTAAAAGAGTCTATTTATCATATTTTTTCCATAATTCTAAAAGTTAAGCGTTTAAAAACCTTGTTTGATGCTATAAATTCTAATCTTTAACTGCGCATCACTTGTGTATATCTTCTTGTCTGATTTTATAATAGATATTTTTTCACCATTTTTTCTTTAGGACATTATTCTAGGACACTGCGAAGGTTTTAGTCACCTCGTCGCCGTAGTGGTTGATGACTTTCACGGCTATTCTGCCTGTTTTGGGTTTGAGGAAGGGACGGCTTGTGTTGCTCCGCAGAGTTTCCCATGCTTGACTGCTGATATTGCTGTTGAGAGCTTTTTGTAGTTGTTTGTATGGATTTTTATCACCTGTGAAGTATGCTTGTCGAATGAAGAAGCAGTCTCCGTTGTAGTTTGTGTCGATGAACCAGCAGGCTATTTCTTCTGGCGAGCAGGAGCTCACTTCGTTTGAGATGGGGTTGAAGACATCGACTCCTTTGATGGAGACGACTTTTAGTTCTGGGTTATTTTTGTCGTTATTGAGTTCTATATCTGGTTCTCCCCATACCATGAATAGATTATGGCTTTGTCCTTTTTGTGAGGTTAGGTGTTGTTCTGGGTCGGCGAGAGTTGCGTCCATTTTTGCGAATAGAACTTTGAGTTTTCCGTAATTTTTGACTTGTTCGAAGAGGTCTGTAGCGAAGGCGAATCCGCATATGATGAGCAGCTCGAATCCTTTTGGGTAGTTAGGGAAGCTATTTATTGCTTTGTGAGCTGCTTCTTGTAGGAAGGATTCGTTTACGGTTGAGTATTGTGGACCGAAGCTTATTGCGGCGGTTTTTTGTGAGTTTTGTTTATCGAGGAAGTGTCCTACGGCGGGGATAAGTATATCGGCTGTTGGCTCTATGCTTGAGAACACGATTCGTTCTTCTTTGTTTCTGTTTTCGACACCGGCTTTTTTCAGCTGCTCGATTAGGGCTTTGAGGTATCGTCCGTCGTTGAGTGCGTTTTGCTCGGCTTTTGAGTCTACTGCTTCTTGCGCGGGCAGTTTGAATGGTAGCAGAGATTCTACGGTGAAGGGACCTGCGACACGCACGACACTTTTATCCTCACGGGGTTTGTCGTAGAGTATTTCTTGAGTTGCGTTTTCGCTTATGGAAGCGTCTATTTCGTCTTGGCGTTTGCGGCGGCGGCGGTTGTATTCTACTAGGTCTTGGGCAGCAGCGTTTTCGTCTGCGCGCGGCACTTGCCAGTCTTCTGCCCAGCCTAGTTTCACCCGCAGAGGCTTGAGGTCAGCTTCATACTTCTCCCATATTTCATCTATAGCTTCGTTGTTGGCGATGTCTTTGAGAGTTATATGGGGGACAGATTGGTAGTGGAAGCCTTCTGCGGTATTTTTGGGATTTTTGAGTTCGTAGTGCGGGAAGCAGGCACTCATTATTCTTGGGCGCGCGAGTGCGAGTGCGACGCGCGAGGTATCGCAGGTAATCCAGCGCCTGCCCCACTTTTCGGCGACAAAGGCGGTCGTACCAGAACCGCAGGTGGGGTCTAGCACGAGGTCGCCAGGGTCGGTTGTCATTAATAGACAACGCTCGATGGGCTTAATTGATGTTTGTACTACATACATTTTGTCGAATGCGCCGACAGTATCCATCCAAGAAGCTGTAAGGGAGGTTAAGTTTCCTGTATCATTTTTGTAAAGGATATAATTTAAATAACTCCCAGAAGATTCTACTCTATCAGCTTTAATAAGACGTGCCATGCCTTCCTTTGTCACTCCGTAACCATTTTTAGGATGTGTAAATTTTTTGTCACGAAATTTATATTCATATAATCCAGAGTTCATCAAACCTGATGGCTCCATAGATTTCAAACGATACAAATCGCCTATATTGGAATCCCAGTTTAATTTTTCTTCTCTTGACAAGGAACGCCTTATACCATTTTTCTTTTGTCTCATGAATTTAAAAAGAGTTGAATCTGGATTAGAATTTAAAGGAAGAAAAAGTTTATTGTATTTACAAGAAGATTTGTTTTTTGCATACCAAAGCATAAAATCATTCATTTGTTCTATAAAGGCAGTGCCAAACGGCATTGTTTTTTTTCTAAAGGGTATTAGCGCAATAAAATTACCTGATCCAAAAACTTCATCCAGCAAGCAGCGCATAAGGTGAACATTTTCGTCGCTTATCTGCACGAAAATCGAGCCAGTCTCTTTCAACAACTCATGCGCGGCAAGAAAGCGATCACGCCAGTACTCCAAGTAAGAATGAATCCCCAAATGCCAAGTGTCGCGGAAAGCCTTGACCGACTCAGGCTCTGTCGTAGCTCCCTCCTTATTATCCTTCACATCGCGCTTGCGCGTCGAGACCTGCCAGTTCGAGCCAAACTTGATGCCATACGGCGGATCAATATAGACGCATTGTACCTTCTCGCGCATGCCCTCGCGCTCTAACAGCGATGCCATAACTTGCAACGAGTCGCCGAATATCATGCGGTTTTGCCAAGAATGATCATGCCGATAGAAATCAACCGTCTCCCTATCGCTCAAGCCGTCAAAGTCTTCCTCAAACAAGGAGGCTGTTCTCGTCAACTCTCCTGCTTGTCCGCTATCCCTGCTATCATTATTATTGCTTTCTCTTCCATTTACCCGCAAATCTTCGATCACCATCTGCGGCGAGATATTCTCCTGCTTGTATATCACCGGCGCATCGACCCAGAGTTTCTCCTCTTTGCTTTTATTAGCCCAAACCAACTGAGGATCTTCAAAAGGAGGCAAATCGAAGGCGTAGCGTAAGTCTACCCTTTCATCTTCTCGTAGGAAACCTCGAGTTTGTTCGTTCGGAATGTTGCGTCTCGAGGATTGCTCGTGCTTGATAGCATCGATGTCGCGTTGCTTAGCCGTTTTTTTCGCCATGCTTGTTATCTCCCAGAGGTTTTTTTTATAGAGTTTTTATAGAGTTTTTATAGAGTTTTTTTACAGAGTTTTTGTTTTTCGCTCTGCCAAGAAGGCTCGTAAATCGCCGCCAAAGCGTTTATCGTCTCGCAACTCGACGATGTCCCAGCGCCCGAATTTTTTTAGACGATTGACTGCTGGCAGCCACATTTTGCGAGTTGTCTCAACTTTGCTCACCTTGCTCTCCCTGCTTTCATTGTCGTGGCGTCCAGACACCTCTATGATCAATTTCAGAGGATCCTCCCACCCAGCCCCGTCGTCGACATAAGCGACAAAGTCTGGAATATACATTGCTTGTTTTCCTGCATGCTCATATGGAATACTGAAGTTCAGGTGCGGGTCGTTTTTGACATAGCATAAAACCTGCTCTTCTTCCTCCAACAGCCGCGCGAGCTTCTGCTCCCAAGTGCGCGTATCTGCAACCATATGCGAGAGGTGACTCTTGTGCGTTTCCATCACCTCGCGCGTTGTGTCAAAGGCAATATCGCTCGTTGAATACTCCACAAACCCTTCCATTTGCGCCGAGATACAAGAGCTAGCCTCATCTGGTTGTTCGATCACTAGGTAAATTTTTTCAACTGCTTCGTGAATAATCTCTTCGATCAAAAGCAAAGCCAAAAAGTGTTCTTCGTTGCAAATGACCCACCCTCTAATCCAAATCCGCACGATTCTCAACAAATCAGGGAAGCGCCAAGCCTCAACATTATCCCCATAGATTGTTGCTGCGTCTGCCTTGAACCTCTGCAAAAGCCGATACGCCAAGGCATAAACGACCCGCGCCTCGCGCGTAGCCTTCAAATTCTCTAGCGAGACATCTTCAGCCTCACTAGATCCCACAAGAGCCTTCACGCGAAAACGAATAGGGTGTCTTATCGCTGTTAGGTCAAGCCGAGAAGCATCCGTAAAACTAGCCGTCAAGGCAACGGGTTCAAAAGTTCGAACGTACCCTACTACGCAAGGGAATCTAATTTCATACTCGTAGCGCTCATCGAGAGATCTCACATGATTAGTCTCCAATGGTTGCGGAGCGTCTTGCGGTCGAGAAGTAACAGGAAAATAGAGATCAAACGGAATACCGTAAATATCTGCGTACTCAGGATAGAAAGCATCGATCTCCTCCATCTTACCATCTCCCAAATCTACATTGCACTTTTTCGGAGCATAACTCGTTCGCCGCAACGCCCGCCCGACGACCTGCTCGCACAGCAACTGCGAGCCGAAAGCGCGCACCCCCAGCACTTGCTTAACATTGTTAGCATCCCACCCCTCCGTCAGCATTGCGACAGAAACGACACAACGAATTTTAGCTCCCAGCTCTCCCTCCTTACCGACTGTGTTCATAATCCCGCGCAAGATTTCCTCTGGTCGAACCTTGTCAGCTCTTATTCCTCTCTGTCGTGCTATCTGCTGGCGAGCTTCTTTTTTGTAGGCTTCGTTCAATCCCTTAGGGTTATCCATCTCCTTCGAGTCTACAAGGATCGTATTGAGCGACGATCTATTGTCAAACAGCTCAAGCTTGCCTTTCTCCCAGCGTCCTTCTCCCCGCTCATAACCAGCAATATAGTCTCTGACAAAACGCGAAATTCCGGTGTTCTGACAAACAACGATAAGCACTGGCGGAATGTTGCCTCGCCTAGCAGCTTTTTCTTTGTCTGCAAACCATGCATTATAATCTTTTAGGTATTTTTCATACAAAGCACGCAAAACAATATCTAATTGAGCAGGCATCACCCAGCCCCCCTGCCCATTTATAGAGCGAGCAGGTAAATTAGAACGGATTTTATCCCAAAAATAACGATAGTTTTTGTCTGGATTGTCGGTTGCCAAAGGCATACGCGGCACCTTCACAATGCTACTTTCAATTGCCTCTGTCAGAGAAAAATCCGATACGACCCAAGGAAAAATCTTCCCTGTAGGTTTTCCAGACCCACTCCAATACATCGGAGTAGCAGAAAGATCATATACTAGCCTTATCTCGCGCTCCTTTTGCACTGCCTCCAAGCCTTTCAACCATATCTGAGCTTTTTCCTTTCGTTCTTTCGCTTCTTCTTGCTCTTGCTTGTCCAGATTTTCGGTTTCTTCCATCTCTTGTTCTTGGTGTCGATAGCAGTGATGTGCCTCGTCGTTCAGCACGAGAATATCTCCTCGCAAGCTAGAACAAACCCGCTTCACCATAGCGGCGTTGTTTTCTTTAAAGGCATCCTCTTGCATCCCTGCCTTCTGCCGCACGATTTTGCTACCATCGCCCATACCTTTGTGTTGCAATGTGTGATAGTTAGTCACGACGACAGTAGCTTGACGCATTTCCTCCATCATCTCCGAGGGGACAAGTTTGTGCTTCTGGTAGTAGTTATTCTTGCTGTTTGGTTTCAACACCTCTAGTCGATCTTTGATGGTCAAGTTTGGCGAGACGACTAGGAAGCTTTCGGCAAAGCGTTTGTCTTTCGGCTCGGCCTTTCTGTTCAAGTAGTGGTATGCGATCAGCATGCTCATGACTAATGTTTTGCCTGTTCCAGTTGCCATTTTGAATGCAATTCGCAATAAAGATGTTGCCTCCTCTTTGCGAGCTTTTTCGAGCATCACCGAGAGAGATTCTCCTGCGACCGCACTTTTTCTTTTCCGCTCTTCAACCTCGTTAATATAACGCGCTTCAATCTCGTTAATATAAATAGCTGTCTCGAGTGCTTCTATTTGGCAGAAGAACAGACGTGGTTCTCGTATCTTGTCTCGCCAATGCTGCAGCAGCCTCTGTGTTGTTCTTGTCACCCCAAAGGGAGTTTCGGAGCGTCGCCAATCTGCCAAATCTTTTCGCGCTCTGTTTATCAACCCATGCTCGTGTTTTTCTCCTTCCAGCATATCGGCTTGTTCTGGTTGAGCATTTTTAGAGGACTTTATGTAGTAATAGCTTTTGCGTCTTTCGTGACATATCTCTTCGGTCGGCTGTCGATTTTTTGCATCGAGCTTAAAGTGTCGTTTTGGCTCTCTGAACGGAGAACAAATGGTAGTATTTTCAATCATCGTGGCAAAGTGTACATAATTTCATTTATGCATAGTATCAAAGATTTCCCTTCCACAAACTTTTAGAAAAGGAAGAGTAGCATCAATTTTAAAAACACTGATATGCTTTAACGAAGTAGCTTGCCTATTACTCGATATTGAGGCAGGCTACTGCACATAGTGAAAAATGGGCAAAAAGCGATGTTCTGTATGGTGGTAGAGAAAACAAACTTATTTTTGTTTGTTTTTTTCTAACATATTGAAAATGCTAAAGAATTGCTGTTTTAATTCCAGAGATAAAATTCCAATTTTGCAATACTTCCAGCCATTAAGTTCCACAAATGTATCTAATCAGAGCTAAATTCCAGTTTTTAAGTTCCAAAACTGCTCAAAAAAGATGTTTTTTTCGCATTCTTAAGTCCCTCTTACATTTAGAGAAAACAGATAAGGATTAGAAAATAATCTACATAAGCTATTGATAAATGGCAATAATGATTCAATAAGAGAGATGCGTGTTTTGACAAAAACACACATTGTTTGGTTTTTTTTTAATTCTTATGTTGGATATTGGAGTAAGCGAAGAAAACATTGCTTTTCTTCTAGCTTTTATACTACCATGCCTTCTGCATCTGGCATTGAGAGCTGGGTCTGTTGTGGACACGGAGGATAGCTGGATAGAGGCAGGTTGTCGGTGGGATTGATCTCCCTTTGTTAGGCTCCCTTTAGTTACAAGTAGAGGGCGTCCGTCTTTATAGTCTGTGATGGGCTAAGATGTTTGTTGCTGGAGGTATGTTAATGTCGTCATATTCTGATCACTCTCTTGGTGGTATTTCTTCGTCTTCATCGCCTAGCGAAGGCAAGCGCAATAGGAGGGCGCGAGTATTGAGTGCGTTGCTCTCTTCTGTGGCTTTGGGCTTTTTTCTGGAGGGTTGCGGGGGCGGCAGCGGAGGCGGGGGCGGCAGCGGAGGCGGAGGCGGAGGCGGCAGCGGAGGCTCTTCTTCTGGAAGCTCTAGTGGAGGGAACAATGTTAATCTGCTTGTTGGAGGCAAAGGCGACGACAATCTGATCGGCAGCAGTGGTAATGACATTATCACTGGGGGAGGAGGCAGGGATACTATCACGGGTGGAGCTGGCGCTGACACAATACTAGGTGGTGGTGGAGATGATGATCTTGATGGTGGTGATGGCGGTGACCTGATCATTGGTGGGGATGGAGCGGATAGGATCGATGGCGGTGCGTATGTTCAGGAGCAGGGTGACGACACTGCGAGCTATCAGTATTCTGACAAGGGTGTTAGGGTTGATCTTTCTCTTGTAGGCGAGCAGCTAGACTTTGAAGGAGAAGCGAGCAATGGCAACGAGGCTGTAGGAGATATTCTTACAGGCATCGAAAACCTTATTGGCTCTTCACACGATGATTGGCTCAGTGGCGACGATGAGGATAACGATCTGTATGGTGGAGTTGGCGATGATCGGCTTAGCGGCGGCGGCGGGCACGATAAACTGTACGGCGGCACTGGAGACGATGAACTTGATGGTGGATCTGGGCACGACTATCTATACGGCGAAGCTGGAGAAGACCATCTTTCTGGTGGCGATGACAACGATCGTCTTATGGGTGGTTTGGGCGATGACCATCTGGAAGGTGGTAATGATGCAGACTACCTTTATGGCGGAGCGGGCGGTGACATTCTCGATGGCGGTTCTGGCAGAGACTATGCTAGGTATGACTTTTCTAGCCAAGGTGTAGCGATAGACCTTTCTAATAGAGGCAAGCAGGATAACCTAGGCGATAGTTATTTCGATGGTAGCGATTCTATAGGTGACACTTTAATCAACATCGAAGATGTGTTTGGCTCTAGTTATAAGGATCATATTGCTGGCGATGAGGAAGGCAATATGATCTATGGTTTGGGGGGAGATGATCGTCTTTACGGTAGGGCTGGCGAGGACCTTCTTTATGGAGCAGATGGTTCTGATGAGCTTTATGGAGGCTCTGGGAATGATCGTCTTTACGGTGATGCGGACTATGGTGGCACTGCGGGCGATGATACCTTACATGGAGAAGATGGTCATGACCTTCTTTACGGAGGCGCTGGCTCGGATAGCCTTTATGGAGGATCTGGCAACGATTTTTTGGAAGGCGGTAGTGGTGTTGACATCCTTGATGGTGGAGATGGTACTGATGTAGCTTTATATGGTGTTTCTGACAAAGGAGTAAGGGTCAATCTTTTGTTGCAAGGAGAAGGAGAAGGGCAAGTTGATTTCGACGGCGAGCATGGCTTCAAAGCGAATGGCAACGGTGCTGTTGGTGATGTCCTTAGCAACATAGAGAGGGTTTATGGTTCAGGACAGAGTGACTGGCTTACTGGCGATGGAGGTGGCAACGTGCTTGCTGGCGGGCATGGAGATGATCGTCTCGATGGCGAGGCTGGCGACGATGAGCTTTATGGAGGTGATGGAGCGGACGTTATTGACGGAGGGATTGGCAATGACGAGCTTGAGGGTTACTTTGGGGAAGACTTCCTGCAGGGCGGCTCTGGCAACGATATTCTTGATGGCGGTGGGCATGACGACATTCTTGAGGGAGGCTCTGGCGACGACATTCTTTACGGCGACGCGCCGCACGATGGCTTCACTGGAGCGGACTTTTTATCTGGGAGTGCTACTTCTGGAGGTCCGCATGCCTACTCTGGCGATGACACTTTGAGAGGTGGTATCGGCAACGACTTTCTTCTCGGAGGTTTTGGGGAGGACACACTGGAAGGAGGTGAAGGTAAGGACGAGGCTAGCTATAGATTTTCCAGCAAGGGTGTTAGGGTTGATCTTTCACTTTCTGGCAAGCAGCGTGACTTTGAGGGAGACGCTATCAACGAGAACGAGGCGGTTGGGGACATCTTAAGTGGCATCGAAGACTTAGGAGGCTCTCAGCATGATGATTGGCTTACTGGCGATTCTGGTGGCAACGAGCTTTCTGGTGCGGCTGGCGATGACCTGCTTTCTGGTGGCGGTGGTTCGGATAGGCTTTATGGGGGTAGTGGCAATGATCACCTTGAGGGCGGTTCAGGAGCGGACATCCTTGATGGTGGTTCGGGTGAAGGCACGGACTACGCCGACTATAGTGGCTCTAGTGAGGGTGTGAGAGTTGATCTTTCACTTGAGGGTGAGCAACTGAATTACTTATCGACGCCCGCTGGCTTTGTGCTAGACGAAGACCAGGTTAGTGATGCGCACAGCGATGCTGTTGGCGACCTCATTAGTAACATCGAGGCCGTAGAGGGTTCTCAGCATAATGATTGGCTTACTGGCGATTCTACGGACAACGAGCTTTTGGGTGCGGCTGGCGATGACCTACTTTCTGGTGGAGATGGTTCGGATAGGCTTTATGGCGGCAGCGGAGATGATCGCCTTGAGGGCGGCGCGGGCGGGGACATCCTTGATGGCGGCTCTGGAGCAGGCACGGACTACGCCGACTATAGTGGCTCTATTGAGGGTGTTAGAGTTGATCTTTCACTAGCTGGCGAGCAGCTGAACTACTTATCGACGCCCGCTGGCTTTGTGCTAGACGAAGACCCTGCGAGTGAGGCGCATAGCGATGCTGTTGGCGATCTCATTAGTAACATCGAGATTGTGCTTGGTACGGAACAGGCGGATTGGCTTACTGGCAATGATGAGCAGAACTTGCTTTCTGGCAACGGTGGAGCCGACCTCCTTGAGGGATTGGGAGGCGACGACATGCTCTATGGTTTAGATGGGGATGATGTTATGGACGGCGGAGCGGGCAGGGACATCTACCTCTTTAGAGTTGCCGATGGCACGGATACGATCATCGATGAAGCGGAGTCTATTTCTGTCAAGCCCTCTGTTGTTTTGCGTTTTCAAGGTATTGGCTACGACCCGACAGATTTTGATAGGACTAGCGTTGTCAGGAGCGGTAACGACCTTGTCTTGAGATTGGATGTAGATGATGATGGGGAGTATGATAATTTGATAACGGTTATTGATGCCTACAATGACGATTTGGGTACGGGAGTTTCTGGTGTGAGCGCGGCATTTACGATTGCGATAGAATATAGCAATAGCTTAAATAATTTTGCGCTACTATCGGACGACTTCTGGCATAGCCTATCTTTACCATAGGCGCGGTCGTTTTTTTCTGTACATAGGGGTTGAGATTACTACGGTTCAGCAACTGATAGAGCGGACATCATTTGCTCATCCGCCGACGATATTATGTTCAGGTCCAAAAGGAAACTTGGTTATATTTTCTGCCGCCTTCTCCCCTATGATCAAAATATCATGCTCTCTGTAGCCCCCCGCTCCCTCGACCTTCTCGGGCAGCATGACCATCGGCTCCATCGAAACGACCATCCCTGGCTGTAACACCGTCTCGATGTCTTCGCGCAACTCGACTCCCGCCTCACGCCCGTAATAATGACACAAAACCCCAAAGGAATGTCCGTATCCAAAAGATCGATACTTTAACAAATCCCATTCTCGATACATTTCATTGAGCTCCTGTGCGATATCGCAACAACGAGCACCTGGTTGTATCAACTCGAGCCCGCGACTATGGACGGCACAATTTTTCTGCCAGATTTCCATGTGCTTTTCGCTTGCGCTCTGGCAGAATAGAGTCCTCTCCAATGCTGTGTAGTATCCGAAGATCATGGGAAAACAATTCAAGGACAAGATATCTCCCGCCTTTATGACTCGGTTTGTCACGGGATTATGTGCGCCGTCTGTGTTGATTCCCGATTGAAACCAAGTCCAAGTATCCATGAGCTCTACGAATGGAAAGGATCGAGCGATTTCGCGGACCATCGCGTTTGTTGATGCGAGCGCCACTTCGTGCTCTGGGATCCCTGCCTTAATTGCCTCGATGCATGCAGCGCCTCCGACATCACAGACTCTGGCGCCCTCGCGGATAACCTTGTGCTCTTCGGCGGACTTGATCGTACGCATCCACATAGAAGGCTGTCCGACATCAACAAATTTCACTAGTGGTAACGCTTCTTCGAGTTGTCTGCGATATTCCAAGCTCACATGGTCGAACTCAATTCCCAAAGTTTTTACATTTTTGGCTAGGTTCTGTATGGCGTAGAAGAAGTTGTCTTTGCGCCAATCGGTGTATGTTATGTTATCGCCAAAAGTTCTCCGCCATGGCTGTCCTCCATCGATTCCAGCTGAAATCGAGGTTGCTTCTTTTTGATTTATGAAGAATCCGTATTTACGCCCGAAGTAGCAGTATAGGAATCCAGAATAGTAGTTTATAGAGTGGTACGAGGTGAATAGGCTTGCATCGACATTATTTTGAGCCATCCAGTTTCTGACATCTTTCTGACGTCGTTTCATTTCGGCATCAGAGAAAGGAGAAAAGCTTTTCTCTCCATTGTGCCATTTGATTGTTCGCATCATGTCATCCGACATAGTATCCTCCTTAGTTTATAAACGGTTGAGTTATGGTAGCATCCGTTACAAAGTCCCAATATGAAAGTAGCACAATTTTTACGTCTTTGATGCCATTTGCGAGCAACTCTTGCAAGCTGAGATCGATTCCTTCAGCGATGAATGGAGAATTTTCGAAATGTCCGTCCGTAGCAAGCCGAGGGACGAGTCCCTCCTGACGCAGAGCTTTGTGGGGGGATTCGTCCCTCTTGAGTTAATTTAATTTGTTTTTTCAGTTATCTAAATCAAGCATCTATGCGCTAGCGCGCCCGTAAGGTAGCGCAAGCTAGCGCGTAGATGTGTATCACGCCATCGCCTTAGTAATAAAGACGCGCTACGCGCGTTAGCACTTCGTGCGGTTGCGCACGGCAAGCCGTGCGCTTTTGTAGTTTAAGCGTGCTGTAGCAAGCCGAGGGACGAGTCCCTCCTGACGCAGGGCTTTGCGGGGGAGGCTCGCCTCGTAGCCTTAAGCCCCCCACACCCCCCTTATGTTTAATCAGCTCACCACACGCCCTATATTTATTGCGTCTATATTCGCGCGCCATCGCCTTAGTAATAAAGACGCGCTGCGCGCGTTAGCACTCCGTGCGGTTGCGCACGGCAAGCCGTGCGCTTTTTGTAGTTTAAGCGTGCTACGCACGCCTGCTAGCGCAGGGCTTCGCGGGGGGACTCGTCCCCCCACACCCCCCTTATGTTTAATCAGCTCCTCCGCCCCTTATGTTTAATCACCCCCTCCAGCCCATTTTTCTCCCTAAACCAACAACAAAGAGTGCTATTAAAACCCTATGAGCAACAACGATACCGCACCCCCCGACTTTGTCCTAACCCTCCCCGAGCGTCTAGACCGCACCTCCGCCTCTATTCTCGCATCGGCAAGCGAGCGCATTTCCAGCTCTACCGCCGCCGCCAGCTCTACCGCCACCGCCGCCAGCCCTACCTCCAGCCCCCCCTCTCTCATCGTTCAGCGCATAAGTTTTGCTCGCACCCGTCGCTTAGACGCGGTTGGTCTTGAGGCACTACGCCTATTCTGCAAACGAGCGCACGCACAAGGCGCACGAGTTAGCCTAGAGCTACTCTCATCCGAGATTTATTCGCTTCTTTCGCTCTGTGGCTTTCCATCTATTTGCGAGTTATCACTTACGCCCGAAGATAGCGGCGATATATTGTCGTAGCATCATTTTATGCTCTAAGCATATATTTCTGCAAAAGCCTACTCCTGCGGCGGCGAGTATTGCGCCTGCCACGATTAGCACGGACGCGGCGAGGACGAATCCGAGCGCGCAGGCGGTTATCCCTCCGAAGACATTGAACAGAGCTGGCAGCATCGCCTGCTCTCTCTCGCTCTCCATCGCGCTTACGATGGCGACCCCGCTAACCAGCGCGAGTATCGCGATTATCGGAAAGAGAATGAATATCGGCATGAGGACGACAACTACCATTATTAGAGAGCTTGCACCCCATAGGAATCTATTTGCTTGATGATTGAGACTATTTTTCCATCGAGCTTTTTTTGCCTCTTGTTTTTGTTCGCTTTTTTTTCTGTGTCCTCTGATTTTCCAAGCTGCGATAGGTGCGCCGGTTAGCGTTATGGCGCCCGCCCATATAGTTGCGGCGAGTGCGAGGCGTTCGATTGCATCATTGAGGCTCTGGCTATTTAGAGTATTTCGCACTCCCTCGTGCAGACATAATGCGAGCGCGATGGTTGTAGTTGCAAAGCCGAGTGGCGTTAGAGATAGAGCGAACGCGACCTGCCTTTCGACTTGCTTTTCTTCTAACTTTGCGTGTTGCTTTCTTTGCACGAGGAACATCAAGCCCGCGCCCGCCCCTGCGATCATACATAGGAAGAGTATATTTGCGTTTTTGACATCTACGACGACAAGAGGAGCGAACAACGCGAGAGCTGCGGATAATGTAGCGGTAATGAAAGCCTGTTGCGTAGACTTTCCTTGCGCGAGCCAATATAGCGACATGAGCAAGCCGCATATGGAGAATAGATATAGAAGGTAGACGGGTTGATTCATTTGAATCTACGATATACGGCGGCGAGTCCGGCGAAGACTCCGAACGCGAGCAGGAATACGGTTGAGTATGTATGTATTGCGCCGAGCGTTGAGCCACCTTTAGCGACGATCAGAGCTACACCGGCGGTTATTGCGGTGCACACTGGAGCGGCGATGTTGACTATCAGCAGATTAGCGCTTCTTGATGTTTTTCCGACTATTGAGAAGGAGCCGAGGAATATGGATAGCGCCAATAGAGTTAGCAGAGTTGTGAGGTCATTAGCGCCGATATCTACTTCGGAGCTACGACTATCGACGATGAGTTTTTGTGCGGTGAAGGCTATTTCGCTAGCTTGCTCTGCTATTTCGTGCAAGCGCCGTACGACTTCATCATTGGGCTGATTTTTGTCCACACTCCCGTCCACCCTTCTTCACTTTTTTTATTTTTAGTATTCATTTTTTAGCATAATTGTTTCACCCGCACAACTTAGTTTTGCTGCTTTGTAATATGTTGCCAAGCTTTGCTATAAGTAGTATGCAATGGATAGCATGCAAGAGGTAGCATTTGAGAGCGGGGGGTTATTTTGATTATTTTCGCTAGGCGAGAGGTTTGAGGATTATATATGTATGAGCAGAAGCGCGATTTTTTTGAGATTGGACTGAGCGAGGGCGATCCTGAGATTTCTGCGGCACTTGGTCGCGAGTTTAGGCGTCAGTCTGACGGAGTAGAGTTGATAGCCTCTGAGAACATAGTTTCGCGAGCGGTTTTAGAGGCTGCGAGTTGTGTTCTTACGAACAAGTATGCGGAGGGTTACCCTAACCGCCGTTACTATGGAGGTTGCGTGCATGCGGACGAGATCGAGCAGCTTGCGCTTGCTCGCGTTACGAGGATTTTCGAGTGTCCATTTGCGAATGTACAACCTCATTCTGGAGCGCAAGCGAACCAGGCGGTTTTTTTCGCGTTATTAGAACCTGGTGACACTTATTTATCGCTGGCATTGGACGAGGGCGGTCACCTCTCGCATGGTCTTCCGGTTAACATATCTGG
>JABAAS010000060.1:0-4272 GCA_014238625.1 Alphaproteobacteria bacterium
CCGCTACCAGCAGTTCCTCCACCACCTGCACCTAAAACGCCACTGCCGTAAACTTTCAAGCCAGAGCCAACACCGAGAAGACCGCCACCGCTAACGCCATGATGATCACCATCAATACCGCCAGTTCCAGCTGCAACAGTGCCACCGTAAATCTTGAAGATGTCTTCAGCACCATCGTTGCTACCCAGCTCAACAGAGCCGAAACCGCCAGAGATCTTCAGCGAAAGCTCGTCTATTATGGCGATACGACCAACAGCAACCGAATTGTCGGAGCCACCGATCGTTTGCGTATCATCGCTATCGGTACCAGCAAAGGCGAAATCAACATGCGTGCCAACGTCGATACCACTATCGGTCGTCGCCGCACCATTAATTTCTAACTCACCAGAAACCAGCGTGAAAAAGCCATCATTAGCAGGAGTTGGTAAACTGCTACTAGCATATTTCAAATAAAATTTGACAGCGCCTTTCGTGGTGACCGTAAAGGCAGAGCCTGCGCCACCGCCACCCTCAGTCGCGCCATAATCAGCACGCCCAGGATCTTGTGCCTGAGCCGCGCCAGAAAACGCAACAAATGCCGCAACCGCGGTCGAGGCTAAAAGAACTTTCTTCATGGTTTTCCTCCTATAAAAAGTTCACTATTTCAACAAAACACTCTCCATACCCATCGAAAGATGAGTTCCAAGAGAGCATTTTGCATTTCGCTTCACCCAATCCCCCCCATCAATCCCCCCATCTATGAAAGTCGGGAGAAGCGAAGCGTGTTTGCGTTCTTTTACGAGCTATTTGATGATAGGTCAAGACTTTTTTCAACTTTTTGTGATTTTTTATTTTAATATCCTATTAAATCTTGTATGGCTTTGTATCTTTTTTAAAATCTCAACAATATCGATTGCGCAAAAAAATCGAATTTCAAATCATTCAGGCTAACTCGAAAAACATTATCTCAGCATCATTATCTCAGCATATAGACACCATCTCCGCATATATTGACAAATGCGCAACCTAGTATGTTAACCTGCTAAAATATGAGAAAAAGCCCTACATTGAAAGTGTTGCTCGCATATCCGCGCGGATTCTGCGCAGGCGTCGAGCGGGCTGTCGAAATCGTCGAAAAAACACTCGAAAAACACGGAAAACCCATATATGTGCGACATCAAATCGTTCATAACGCATATGTAGTCGAAAAATTGCAAAAAAAAGGAGTCGTCTTCGTCGATGAACTAGAAGATATTCCAGAAAAACATCAAAAAACTCGACCTGTCATTTTCTCCGCACATGGCGTCGCTAAAAACATCACACAAAAAGCAAAAGATCAAAAAATGCTCGCCATAAACGCAACTTGTCCGCTCGTCGAAAAAGTACACCGCGAAGTCGAGAGATTCCAAAAAGATGGATACCATATCCTACTAATAGGGCATAAATACCACCCCGAAGTAGCAGGTACCATGGGGCAACTCGTCGAAATGGATGGACACACTCCACCCATAACTCTGATAGAAACAAAAAAAGACGCTGAAATCTTCACGCCACCAGACGAAAGACCGCTCGCCTATGTAACTCAAACAACTCTATCCCTAGACGACACAAACGAAATAACTCAAATCTTGCAAAAACGATTTCCAAGCATCAGAGCCCCAAAAAAAGGCGATATATGCTACGCAACAGCTAATCGACAAAATGCCGTCAAAACCATCGCGCCACAATGCGACATGATGCTCGTCATCGGCGCAAAAAATTCCTCCAACTCTATGCGGTTATTAGAAATCGCCCAAAATCTCAGCAAAAAAGCTGAACTCATAACAGATGGAGAAAATTTGCCGATAATAGACAAAAATATCAAAACAATAGGAATAACCGCATCCGCATCCGCGCCAGAAATACTCGTACAACAAGCCATCAAAACTCTGCAAAAAAAATACGAGGTAACTCTACAAGATGTACACATAACTAAAGAATCGGTCGTGTTCAAAATGCCAAAAGAACTCAATATCACACCATGATAGAAGTCTTTACAGACGGAGCATGCTTGGGAAACCCAGGCAGAGGCGGATGGGCCGCGAGGATAAAGCTTAGCGAGCAAAGCCAATGGCGCGAAATATGCGGTAGCGAAAAGCTAACCACAAATAATCGAATGGAGCTAACCGCTGCCATCAAAGCAATCGAAAGCATCGAGGAGAAAAGCAAAAATATACTCGTCGTAATACGCTCGGATAGTCAATATCTCGTCAAGGGAATGAATGGCTGGATAGTCGATTGGCAAAAACGAGGTTGGCGAACAGCCGCTAAAAAGCCCGTGCAAAATGTCGACCTCTGGCAAAAATTACTACAGCTCTCCCTAAAGCTAAATCCTAAACCGCAATTCATATGGGTCAAGGGACACGAGGGAAACATCGAAAACGAAAAAGTAGACCAGATGGCAAAAGAAGCCGCTCTTAATGCTTGAAAAAGATAACTAAACAAAATGCTTGAAGCGATAGGGACATAAATGCGCGTTGCCGTAAAACTTCTCAACGCAAACTCTCGCAGCGGTAGATAAGCAATGCCGTTAGACGATAGCCCACGACTCGCATTAGAACCTCTTGAAACTCTGGAGCAAGGTAAAAAAAGCGCGAGCAAAGAAAATGCAGACCAAGAAAATATAAGCAAGCCTGAAAGTCTGGAAACGCAAAGGCTAGCAAATAACGCAGCAAAAGATACCCCCATGATGGCGCAATACTGGCGCATAAAAAAACAGCATCTCGATAGCCTGCTCTTCTATCGTATGGGCGATTTCTACGAGCTGTTCTTTGAAGACGCTGAAAAAGCAGCCGTGGCACTCGATATTGCTCTCACGCAACGCGGTGCTCATCAAGGAAGACCCGTGAAAATGTGCGGCGTGCCCGCGCATTCGCACGAACCATACCTCGCTAAACTAATCAAGCTAGGCTTTAGAGTAGCAATTTGCGAACAAACCGAAGACCCGCGCGAAGCAAAAGCTCGACGAGGAAGCGCCGCTCTCATCGAGCGCGAGGTCGTGAGAACTATAACGCCAGGAACGATCACAGAAGATGCATTCCTCGATGCGCGAAAACCATGCGTCATCTGTGCCGTCTCTAATCTCAATAGAGGTGGAAAAAGTAACACCGCCATCGCATGGCTCGACCTAACAGCAACTACTTTCTTTTGCCAAAGCATCGAAATAGAAGAATTGCCCGAAGTGTTCGCTCGAATAGAACCGCGCGAGGTCATAATGCCAGAAGAAATGTTATGCCAACCCCTGCTCTTCGAATTGTTTGAGGAATATAGAGATGCTCTAACACCCATGCCAAAAAGCCGATTCGATAGCGAAAATGCAGAAAACTTCCTCAAAAGACACTTCAATATCGATAACCTCATAGCCTTCGGAAAACTCGAGCGAATCGAAATCTCCGCCGCCGGAACCTTGCTCGACTATGTCCAGCTAACTCAAGGCGATGCAACCCCAGATGTGCAAAACCTACAGCTCTTCTCTAAAAATACTCATATGGAAATTGACGCAACAACTAGAAAAACGCTCGAAATCTTCCATACAAACTCTGAAAATCCGCGCGCAAGCCTCATCGCAAATATCGACGCTTGCAACTCCGCACTCGGCGCAAGGCTGCTGCGCGAAAGGCTCGCTCAACCCCTGCGCGATGTCAAAACTATAAACAAAAGACTCAATGCTATCGAATTCTTCATAACGCAAAATAACGCAAAATATCAAGTCGCAGAAATCTTGAAAGGATGTCCAGACGGCGCGCGCGCGCTCGCAAGAATAGCTCTCAAACGAGGAACTCCAAGAGACCTAGGAGCCGTCGCATCAACAATAACTAAAGCATGCCAGATAAAAATATTGCTCGAAAAAATAAACATAGAAACTCAAACAAGCGAACAAATAAACCCAGAAATACCTGAAGAAATCTACAACGCTATACAAAAACTCGGAACAAATGAAGCCTTGGAACAAAAACTCGCCGAAGCCCTGCTCGAAAATCTGCCAACACTCGCAAGAAACGGCGGAATACTATCCGAAAACTTCGCCCCAGAACTGCGCGATATTCGAATCAAAAAAGATGAAGCTCTACGAAATCTCCGAATAATCGAACATAACGCTAAACAAAATACCAAAATCGAAGCGCTCAAAGTCAAATACAACGCAATCATCGGATACTTCTTCGAAGTGCCTAATCGGCACGCAGATAAAATGCAAAATCTAATCTCTCAAAAATTAACGCAAAAAAACTTTAAACATAGGCAAAGCACCGCAAC
>JABAAS010000060.1:4371-6773 GCA_014238625.1 Alphaproteobacteria bacterium
ATAATCTCTCAAAAATTAACGCAAAAAAACTTTAAACATAGGCAAAGCACCGCAACAGTAGCAAGATTCTCTTCAAATGAACTCGAAAATTGCGCGCATGAGATCGCTAAAGCTCAAGAGCAAATGATGGCATGCGAAAATCGAATCTACCAAGAACTCGTCGATCAAGTTATCGAAAAACGACAAGAGCTGCGTAAAGCCTTCGAAGCAATCGCTATAATCGACCTCGCAGCAGCACTGGCGCGTATCGCAGAAGAAAGAGGATACTCAAAACCTCAATTCTGCCAAGAACCCATAATCGATATGCGGAAAGCTAGGCATCCAGTCTTGGACGCAATGCAGTTCTCTCAAATGGGAGACGAAAAGCAATTCATCGCAAACGATTGCATATGCGAAAAACAAAATTTCTTCAAACTCATAACAGGACCAAATATGGCGGGGAAAAGCACCTACCTCAGGCAAAGTGCTCTGATAATCGTGATGGCGCAGAGTGGATGCTTCGTACCAGCTGAAAAATGTAAAATAGGTATCGTCGATCGCTTGTGCTCGCGCATGGGGGCAGCAGACGATATAGCTAGCGGAAAATCTACATTCATGGTCGAAATGTCCGAAGCCGCCGCTATCGTACGTCAGGCAACTAAAAATTCCTTCCTGATACTCGACGAAATCGGAAGAGGAACTTCTACATACGACGGATTGGCTATCGCATGGGCTATCGTCGAATATCTCGTGCAAAAAAAAATGTGCAGAACCCTATTCGCAACTCATTATCACGAACTCGCTGAACTCGATAAGAAACTCGAGGGGATCGAAAATCTGCATATGAAAATAATCGAAGAAAAAAACGATATTATCTTCCAGTACAAACTCGAAAAAGGCGCAACCGGACGATCTTACGGTATACATGTCGCCGAAAGAGCAGGCATACCTAAACCCATACTAGCTCGTGCTAGACAAATACTCGCTCAACTCGAAAAACAAAAAAATAGTAAAATCATCGGTGAGGTCGAAAAACATATCGAAAGCGAAAAAAATACTCAAGAGAAAGTAATACTCGAACAGCTCAAGGCTATAGAGCCAGATAGCTTGTCTCCTAAACAAGCTCTCGAGAAGATATACGCGCTACGAGAAATCGCCCAAAAAAATACTCAAGCAAACACTCAAGATAAAGAATAAGAAGGAAAGCCAAACGGCAAAGTAAGTCGCAAAGCAAATGGAAAAATAAGCCGCAAAGCTAAGCTTATCAGCTTGCGCAAAATATCTCTCGCAAAAGCAAGCTATGTAAAGCTCTCTATAAAGCTAAGGTGTAGAGATTTGCGGCAGCAAGCCAAAATAATAGCAAAACATATAAAGCAGACCGCGAAGAACGATCGTCCAAAACGCAGCATATAATGAAACTAAAAATGGCGGGATAAAAAAGGGGGTAACCGGAGAAAGAAAGCGATAATACGGATCGACAACTCGATGAAATGTCCGGAAAATCGGATTACGACTATCGGGGCGGAAAAATATATCCAAAAGAAAAACGCCAAAGCAAGTATACATCAACGCGCTCAGCAAGTAGTTCGGAATGTGGAAATACCAGTAAGTAAGAAATTCGGACATCAATTCTATCTTTGCGTAAAAGCTCTATAAGTACAAAAAATCAAGCAAAGTGAGTTTGCAAAAATTTAGGGAGGAGTCGTAAGACTCCTCCCTTCATTTCTTACAGATACAAGGACAAATAGCCCCAGCACCCAAAAGCTATCTACTTTTGGTTATCTGTTTTGTGATAACGCTTTGCCACGCGGAACGCGCAACTCGTCGATGAATCTTTGCATATCCATCGAAGGAGCCTTCGTCGCCAAGCTGACAACTATCATCGTGATGAACGCAGCAGGAATACCGAAAAGACCAGCAGAGATGTTACCAATGCCGAATATCAGATCCATGCCTCCATAACGAGTGCCAACCAAATACCACATGCAAACGCCAAAGCCGACTAGCATGCCAGATATCGCGCCCGCTGTATTCGCTCGCTTCCACCAAATCCCAAGCACAAGTGCCGGAAATAGACCAGAGGCGGCTATAGAGAAGGCCCAAGCAACCATCGATAAGATGTCCGCCGGCTTCGTCCGCGCAAGCATCGCAGCTCCGAAGGCTATAATAACCAAAAGAACTCGCGCTACTATCAAGCGTGTCTCCGCATCAGCTTTCGGATTAACCATACGATAGTAAACATCGTGGCTAAAAGCGTTCGCAATCGCAAGCAGTAAGCCATCAGCCGTCGAAAGTGCTGCCGATAAGCCACCCGCCGCAACTAAACCAGAGATAACATAGGGCAAGCCCGCTATCTCAGGAGTCGCAAGAACAACGATATCGCGATTAATCTTCAGCTCAGCAAGCTGTAAAATACCATCGCT
>JABAAS010000060.1:6793-7619 GCA_014238625.1 Alphaproteobacteria bacterium
AAAGACCAACATTGCTCCAAAGAGTAACCCAATCAGGCAAGTCCGTGATCTGAGAGCCTACAACATTCGCATATATCTCATACTTCGCAAAAGTCGCATAAGCGGGTGCCGTGAAATACAAGAAAAATATGAAAAGCAAAGCCCAACCAACAGAAAGGCGCGCAGACCTAACGCTAGGCGTCGTGAAAAAGCGCATCAATATGTGAGGCAGGGACGCTGTGCCTAGCATCAAGCAAATAATCAAACCAAAAAAGTTCAAAGGATTGTAGTGCGTAAAGGGCTCCACCGTAAGTTTGCTAACCCCTATGCTCTGTTCCAATGCCGTAATCTTATCCAAAACGCCACCATACATAAGCTGTGGGATAGGCACCCCAGTAACCTGATACGAGAGAATAATAACCGGAACCATATACGCAACTATCAGAACGATATATTGCGCAACCTGCGTCCAAGTAACTCCACGCATACCACCAAGCATCGAGCAGACCAAAATACCCGTCAAGCCTATGAAGACTGCCCATTCAAAGGGAATCTGCAAAAAGCGCGAGGTAATAATCCCAGTCGCATAAGTTTGCGCCGTAACATAGGTGAAGGAGCAACAGAACAAAATAACGATCCCTATAAGGCGAGCAGCATTGCCGCCATAGCGAGAACCGAGAAAGTCCGGCACAGTGTAAGCACCAAATTTACGAAGATACGGGGCTAGCAAGATCGCAACTAAAACATAGCCGCCAGTCCAGCCAACAACAAACGCAAGTCCATCATAGCCAAGTATGTACAGAGAACCCGCCATACCAACAAATGATGCACCAGACATCCAGTCCGC
>JABAAS010000061.1 GCA_014238625.1 Alphaproteobacteria bacterium
AATTCGACCTAACAATAGTCGCACACACTGAACCAAACGATATGGAAATATATACACGAGAAAATTACTACTTCGGATACAAAAGCCCTCACTTTAATAAAATCATAGAGAAACTCGCGCAGGCAAATACAGAAAAAGAACGGCGGAAACTAAGGCAAAAAGCACAAAAACACTTGCATAATGATTTGCCTGCTATCTTCCTATTTCAGCTGCCAAAAAACTTGGTGCGCATACAAAGTCTCAACGGTTTATGGAAAAATAGCCCTATACAAGCTAACGATCTGACTAAAGCTCGATTCGATCCGTAAATTCTTTCGAGAATAATAGATATCTATAACGCATGCCAGAAAGCTCATATTCATTATATCGCTTGTCGTTATTTCGCTTGGCACTATTAGGCTTTTTGCCAACTGCTCTGTTTTTATGGCTCTTCTCAATACTACTCTTCGCACTCTTTATTTGGCTACCAGGCGACATCACAGCAACTATCTTTGCAACTGAGGGCGACGAACAAACAATCTCAAGCATACGCATCGCGTTAGAGCTCGAAAAGCCCTTCCCGCAAAGATACCTCGCTTGGCTATACGCATTCTTGCAGGGCAATTGGGGAAAAAGTGAGCTATACGGACTGCCCGTGAAAACTTTGATCGCGCAACGTTTGCCCATATCTCTAACCCTCTCCCTTACAAGCTTCTTGCTCGCATCCGTTCTCGGTACAATGCTCGGAGTCTGGATGACAAAACCATCGGCTGTTAGCAAAGCACTCGCCATATTCGTGCAACTATTCATCGCTCTGCCTTCTTTTTTAGTCGCCATCGCTCTGATACTCATATTCGCAGTGCATTGGCAATTGTTACCAACTGGAGGAGTAAGCTCAGAACAATCGTGGGCGAGCCAAGTCCCATACCTGCTACTACCAACCCTCGCGCTCGCGCTTCCGCAAATAGCTATACTCGCGCGCTTTAGCGAAGCCGCAATGCAAGAAATACTCGTAGCACCTTTCATAACAACCGCACGAGCAAAAGGACTCTCTTCTAATAGAATCCTGCTGCGACAAGCTCTACCCGTAGCCGCAGCACCTATACTGGCTCTTAGCGGCTTGCAGTGCGCCTTCCTCATTTCAGGAACCGTTATCATCGAAAGCGTGTTCTCCTTGCCAGGGCTAGGTAGTCTCTTCCTGAACGCAGCACTAGCTCGAGACCTGCAGCTTGTCCTTGCCCTTGCAATGATATTCGCTACCTTGACCTTGCTCGCAAACGCCATCGCAGAAATGCTCGCTAAAATACTCGACCCGCGAAGAATGGTGCGCGAGGTTCCTCCATTATAAAAAAATGCGCGAAAAAACAGAGCCACATCGCAAAGCAACGCAACAAGCGCAGTTAGCCTGCTTTGCTCTAGTAGCCTTGCTCGCATCCTCGTGCTTCTTCATAGTCAACCCCACTCCGAGCATCGCTATCTCAGATAGATTCCTGCAACCCTCAAGCACACACTGGCTCGGTACAGACCACTATGGCAGAGATAGCCTAGTCATGATTTTACGCGGAGGATTCTGGTCATTAGCAATCGCCTTCTCTGCCGTCGCTCTCGCAATGCTCTGCGCTATACCACTAGGGCTGCTAGCTGCTCACACAACAAAAATATTCCTCCAGCGAGCCTTGCTAAACGCTGCAGACCTATTGTTCGCATTCCCAGCTATACTAACAGCTCTTTTGATAACAGCACTACATAAGCCAGGGTTGCTCGCCGTGCTCGTAGCAATAACCCTGCTAAACATTCCCGTCTTCCTACGCCTGACATTCGCCGCTGCGCAAAGTCTATATCAAGCACCATTTATAAACGCCGCGCGCGCACTCGGCGCAAGCAATAGACGAATACTCAGCCATCACATCCTACCAAACATAATGACTCCGCTAATGTTGCACGCCTCAACGCAAGTGGCTCTCGCAATACTCGTCGAATCCGCACTCGCATATCTCGGACTCAGCCTGCCACCGCCAAACGCAAGCTGGGGCGTAATCATACGAGAAGCACAAAACTTTATTGAATTCTCAAAAATACCCATAATAGCAACAGCCTCATTAATCTTTGCTACCGTAGTGGCTTGCTCAACCATCGCGCGCGCTTACTCAATACATAAAAAAGAAAACCGATTGGAAACTAACTGGAAATTCGTCGAAAATCCTTGAGCTAAGACGAAGTCGATAAAAAAGACTCTAACTCGCCATAACCCGTATCGATAATCTCAAGCGGCAAGCCTAACTTTTGCGCAGCGCGCTCCGCATAGCCCAAAAGCTCAGCATCTCGCGTTTGAGCAAGGTAGACAACTCCGCGGTAGTTGCCAAATAAAAGCTCCTTCATCTCAGGGTGACGATCTAAACCAAATCCAGAAACTATTAGCTTGTCAAAGTGACGCGCCAGAAAATCCGTAAGAAAAAACTTAGTAGGGTCGTCGTCCATAATTTGCGCAAAACGATCCAAGCCAGAAAAAAAAGCGTAACAATGAGGACCAGGAATCCGCTCAACTCCCTCCTCTTGTAGAACTGCGTCAAGCATGCCACTCGTACCGCAATCTCCGTAAAGGACTAAAATCTTGTCGTAATGACCGCGCGCCGCACGAATCTTTGTCCGCACTCCTTCAGGTATTTTGCTAGGGTAGTTATGTAGCTTGGCAGGCAAGCAAGTCAGGTGAACATTCTTCAACGCTCGCTGCTCGACGATAGTCAAAACCTCTCGAGCAAGAGCTCCGCAAGCAATTAACAATATGCGCGGAGCAGTAGCCGACATGTCCTAGCTGGATGCAGCTGTCGAGATGTTATGCTTGCGTTTCATAAAGTCCTTCGCCGTCTCAACCGCTATCGCAGCATCGCGGCAGTAGCTATCCGCCCCTACCGCTTTGCCAAATTCCTCGTTCAAAGGCGCACCACCTACTAGAACAATATAATCATCGCGGATGTTCTTCTCCTTCAAGGTGTCTATAACAACCTTCATATAAGGCATCGTCGTCGTTAAAAGCGCAGACAAACCCAATATGTCCGGTTTGTGCTTCTCTAACGCCTCTAAATACATCTCAACAGATACATTAACACCAAGATCGAAAATCTCGAAACCTGCTCCCTCTAGCATCATCGAAACCAAATTCTTGCCGATGTCGTGGATGTCTCCTTTAACCGTGCCGATAACTATCTTGCCAAGAGTCGGCGCACCAGTCTCAACTAACAAAGGACGCAAAATCTTCATGCCAGATTTCATCGCGCCTGCAGACATTAAAACCTCAGGAACAAATAAAATGCCGTCACGGAAATCTATGCCAACTATACGCATGCCCTCAATAAGAGCCTTCGTAAGAACATCGTAGGGTAGCCAGTTGCGTGAAAGCAGGATGTTCGTACCCTCTACAACCGGCTCTTCAAGACCATCGTAGAGGTCGTCCCACATTTGCTCGACTAGTTCTTGGTCGGAAAGGGCGTTAAGGTCGATGTCCTCTGCGCCCGCTTTTTCTTCGTCTGACATTGTGCTTTTACCTCAATCTCTTTTGCTTATCTGCTCGCAAATATGCTAGTTTTAGGCTCGCGTCAATAGGAAAATTTTACTCGCTTTTTAAGGCTTTTTTGTGAATTTCGTTGGAACAGCCCTAGTAACCGGGGCAGGGGTGCGAGTAGGGCGTGCTATCGCCTGTTTCTTGGGCGAAAGGCGGTATCGGGTAGCCGTTCATTATCGAAACTCAGCCGAAAGTGCCGAAGAAGTTGTCGAAAAAATACGAAGCAAGGCAAAAAATAGTGAGGCAGCCTCTGCATTTCATGCCAATCTAGCCGATAGGCGCGAAGCAGGGGAGTTGGTTATGCGAGTATCCAGATGGACGGGGGAGGCGGTCTCGCTGTTGGTCAATAATGCCTCGGTGTTTGAGCGAGACGAGTGGAACTCCGTAACGCACGATGGGTGGGATAGGCATCTCGCCGTGAATCTGGAGGCTCCGTATATTCTCTCGCGTTGTGTCGGCGAGGGGTTGGCAGGTGTGAATGATGCGCGCGGAGTCATCGTCAATATGATAGATCAGCGGGTGTTAAATCTGACTCCGCATTTCGTGAGCTACTCGGTGAGTAAGTACGGTTTATTGGGGCTGACGCGGATGTTGGCGTTGGCGTTGGCACCGCAAGTGCGCGTTGTCGGAATTGGCTTGGGGCAGGTGCTCGCAAGCACACAACAGAGCGAGGCTGAGTTCAGCAGAAAGGCTGAGGCTACGCCGATGGGCGAGGCGGTCTCGTTAGAGGATGTTTGTCGGACTCTGGGCTATATTTTGGATAGCAAGTCTGTTACCGGGCAGATGCTCGCGCTAGATGGCGGAGAGCATCTGGGCTGGCGGCAGGGCTAGCTCAGGCGACTGAAAACTATAATTTAACGATTTCAACTGGAGAATCAGCTCTCAGAAGTTATTTTTTTCTAGCCGACTTCGCAAATCAGATTCTATTCTTAGAATTTGGTCTATCATGAATTTTTGCGCTTTGCCATTTTTATAGCCAGGTGGGAGCACAAAATGCAAATCCCTATCCCTAACCTCCGAAGAATGTTCGTTAATATAAGCGAGCGCTTTTTTCACTTTTTCATCGTTTAGCTTCATTGGAAGTTGCGGAGTTCTATTAGACATGGGTGTTCTCCGTTATGTTTACTGATTTATTACTCCCCGAATATAATACATCCGCATAAGCCCTTGAAAAGACTTGTTTTTTTAAGGAATGCTACGGTATTATCGCGTATTTATGGGGATAAAAGCAAGAGAAAACTTGACATTTTTATTTTTTTGCGAACAAAAAGCGAACGCGTTCAAAATCAACATAAATCATTGCGATTCGCAAGCCATTCTGACAAAGAAACTGTTATTTTATAAGGTGTAGCATTAGGTTGAGCTATAGTAAGAATGACTGTGTCTTTTTTATACTCTGCATGAGTTACATGTTGTGAATTTATATCGCAAAAATTGTTTTCTTTTTTATTGTTTAAACTTTCAAATATTGTGAATGATGAATCTCTATTTTTGATGTCTATTTTAGCAAATCTCGAATTATGAGGATGTTTATCATTGCCTATCTTTAATATTATTAAAGCATTAAAAGTCATTAATGAGTTATTGAAAGCTTTAGCCAAACGAATTGGAAAAATCTCTAATTTGTCTAAATTATTTTGAATTTCAATTGGCAAACTGTTTAATTTTTCTTCGACATGTCTAATGAGATTTGTAATTACTTCTTTTCTTATCAGCGCGATTTCTAATGGGTTAAAGCTATGATACAAATATTTATTTTCAATATATCTATCTAAAGTCTCGTTTAAATTGGTATAAAAATAGAAAGAATAATAAAAATTTTTCTTCTTTATATTTTTCAATTCATCTGGGTCTTTTATATAGTCGTAGGGATTACAATGCTTTATAAACATTGTTTCCAGCTCTTTAATTGCATTATCTCTTAAGTTTGCTTTTTTTATTTGATATACAATCAAAATTACAGCGCCTAAGAAGGCAATAAAAAACAATAAAATACAAACCAAAATAGTATTTTTATCTGCTCTCCATAAATAAATGGATTGGAATAGCAGTGAAATAACAACACCGCCAAAAAAAGGAAATATAAATCCTTCGCTATTTCTGTAAATTCTTTTGAAAGAAGGCTCTGCAAGATACAAATTCCATTTTTCTGAAAAATATTTTTTTACTGATAGGAGTGGTTTGTGAATTCGGCTTTTAGCATTTGGCCAAGCAGATAAAAACCATTCTCTTATTTTGCTGATTTTTATTTTATTCATCATGGTTTTTTAGTTTTTTGGGGTTTAGGAGGTAGGGGATGTTGAGGATTTTGCTTAAGAAGTTTCGGCGGGCGTAGAAGGCGCGGGAGGTCGAGTCTTTGGCTCCCTTTGTGCGCGGTTGTATCCAGAGTCCCATCCTGCCGCTCAAGGGTATTTTTCCCTCTATGATGACTCGTTGGGCTAGTAGGTAGTCCTCCTTTACTTGCTCGTAAAGCTCACCCTCTAATTCTAATGCAACTACCTTATGCACCACACTTGGAGCATACGCATCATCGCCTACAGTCCTTGCAACTATAATCGCCCTCCTTAATTTAGTTAGTAGATGGCTATCCTCAAAAGATGTGCTCTTTATATTAATAGGATCGATCATCGTAATAGCCATCGTTTCTTTTATAAGCAATTTACCTTGCTTATAATGCAAAGGGATTTGTTTCAATTCCCAAGAGCCAAGATTTGGCGCACGAGACGAATTCAAATCTAAGCCTAAATGTCGTTCGATAACTTGTCCTGCCCAACCTTTATTTATTTTGCCACTCTCGCCAATAAAGGTAACACCATGTTTTTTTGCAAGCGTATGCAAATCTACATTTTTCAATTCTTTAATAAATTTTAACGCCTCTGCTTTTTGCATTTTTATAACTCGTCAAGTAGGCGAGGCTTCGCCATAGATTCTAAAAACTCTTCTTCTATTTCAACGCCAGTAAATTCCCTACTATTTCTAATCGCAATAACGCCAGTCGTACAACTGCCGCAAAATGGATCAAGCACCTTATCTCCCTCACGGCTACAAGCACGAATAATGCGATCCAGCAACGCTTCGGGTTTTTGTGTCGGATGTTTCCCGTATCGTTTTTCATAAATTTTAGGCGCAGTCAAAGCCCAAACGCTACGCATCTGAGTCCCCGATTTTTTAATGAAATCGTCTCGATCGCAATCCCAATGCTTTATCAAATTGTAGTCAAAAGCATGTTTAGAACGCTTACTCTTGCGCGCCCAAATCAGCGTCTCATGACTCGCGGTAAACATGCGACAAGACAAATTAGGTGCAGCGTTCGGCTTAAACCAAGTGATGTCGTTTATTATATGCCATCCTTGCTTCTGCAAGGCATGCCCACAATGGAAAATAGAGTGGTACGTTCCAGAAATCCATAGCGACCCATTCGGTTTTAAAACCCGACTACATTGTTCGATCCAATCATGGTGAAAAGCGTAATCTTCATCGATACCATTGCTCTTATCCCATAAACCTTTATCGACGCTCACACGCTCGCCAGCGTGGCAAGTAAAGCCCCCGTTCGATAGCTTGTAAGGAGGATCAGCAAAAATTAAATCAAATGACTCGCTTGCAAGCGATGGCAAAACAACACCCGCTTCGCCATGGTATAGCGTAGCTGTTTTGCTCTTAAAAAATGGGCTAGGAGGCTTTTTCACCCCCTGATTGCACGATCATTAAGGATCGGATCGCAACAACTTTTATTAAAATAATTTAGTTAAAATATAGCCACTAAAAAGGAATGTCGTCGTCGAATTCGTCGGGAGGTAATGGCTGCTTGCCGCCGCCACCGCCCTGTTGTCCCTGTTGTCCCTGTTGTCCCTGCTGTCCTTGTTGTCCCTGCCCGCCTTGTGAGCCATCGTAAAACTCATCGCCGCCGCCAGAACCACCTCCCTTGCCACTCAGCATAATCATC